>JBJTJU010000253.1:0-13046 GCA_046096165.1 Phycisphaerales bacterium
GCCGACGGACCCATCGGGCAGCGGGGCGCGATGACGCTCGTCTTCGGGCTCATCGAGCGCGCCTCGCACTCGCGCTACGCCGAGCAGCCGGACGGCGACACGGAATGGGGCGAGATGAGCGCCCTGGTGACGATGCCCACCGAGCACCTGATGATCGACCTGCTGGTCCACCGCGACCTGATGGACGGCTTCGAGCCCGAGGCGGTGGTCTACGGCCGCCCCTTCGGCACGCTGCCGCTCGACCACGCCACGCGCGAGCACTACCGCTTGCCGATCGAGGGCACGCTCGACCAGCTTGACCCGGCCGGCGGCGGCATGGCGTCCGACCTGGTGCCGGAGCAGGACCGCATCGTGCGCACCACGGTCGCGCGGGCCGGCTGGCGGATCGAGGACTTCACGGCCATCCGCGTGCACGTGCAGTATCCGCCCATGCCCTCGACGGTCATGGTCCGCTACGCGCTGCCGCGCGCGCCGCGGCGCTGATCAGGGCGTGGGTGCCTTGCGGCGCCCGCGGAGCATCCAGCCCACGGCGATCCCGGCGGCGACGACCAGCGCCCCAACGACGATCGTGAGCGCGCGGTCCGCGCGGGCGGCCGCGCCGCGCACGTCCTGCGCAAGCACCGCGATCTGCGAGGCCAGCTCGCGCTGCGCCTCGGCGTTCACCTTCAGGTTGTCGGCCGTCGCGGCCATGGTCGGGCCAAGTCCGTGGAGGTCCGCAAGGGCCCGCTGGGCGACCTCGGACTGCGCGAGGAGGCGTGCGCTTCCCTCGAGCTCGTCGGCCACGTTCCCAGGAAGCCGCGTCGCCAGCCACAGCATCTGCGCGCCCAGCAGTCGGGCCTGCTCGATCTGGTGGGCGGCGTCCGTGACGGGACTGAGCATCGACTCCTCCGATGGGGGCAGGACGAGTTCCACCTCCGACTTCGAGGAGGCGATGTCGTCGATGCGCAGCAGTCCGACGTTGAGGAGCGTGGGGTGTTCCGCCTGGTAGGCGGCGATCAGCCGGTCCAGCTCCGCCAGCCGCGCTGCGCCGAGCTCCGGCTTGGCGAGGGACGACAGCTGGTCCGCCACGCGGCCGTAGAGCTCGTCGCACGAGAACGGCATGGACTCGGGCATGAGGTGCTTCCGGTTCTCGCAGGCGAAGCGTGCCATCCGGCTCCAGATGTACATGTGCACCAGCCCCTCCATGGGCGACGGGTCCAGCGCCATGGCGCGCGCGGCCGAGGTGATGCCCGCCTGCAGCTTGGCGATCGCCGCGATCTCGGGGTCCGGCGCGCGCTGGACGAGGAGCCGCACGTACTGCGTGCGTGCCTGGGTGCTCGCGAGGTCCGCGAGGTCCATGAGCTTGCTCGCGAGGGCCACGTCCCGGCGCATCGCCTCCTTGTCGTAGCCCGAGGCGCCTTTCTCCGGCGCAGTGCAGCCGGTGAGAATCGCGGAGGCGACGAGGATGGCGGCGATGCGCGTGCGCATGTCAGGCGGAGGTTACCGCCAATCGACCGACGTCCGCTTGCCGCGCGCCCATCCCGGCGACCATGGATCAGCGCAGCCCGGCGCGGTCCATGATGGCCTGCGCGAACGGGTCCGCGGCCGCGGCCTCGCGCAGCCGGGCGATCGTCACGTAGGCGTAGTCGAACCCAAAGGCCGGCTTGCGCACCACGTGCCACGCACTGCCGTCGTCGACGACGACGCTCGCGAACCCGGGCGCGAGCCCCACGGCAACCGACAGCGCGATCCCCGCCGCCGGCAGCACCCAGAGCGCCGAGCGCGGGACGCCCGCGCGTTCCGCGCGCTGCCGTACCGCGACGATCCACGTGCGTGCGATCGCGAATTCGAGGCTGAGCACGCCGAGGCCGGCGAGGAGCAGCGGGATCCCCGGCCCCGGCAGCACGAGGAGCAGCAGTCCCGCGAGCGCCATGCTGCCGCCCACCGCGCCCACCACGAACCGCCGCACGCGCGGGCTGGTGTTCTCGCGGATCCAGGCGATGAACGCGCGCATCTGTGGGGTGAGGATATTCACGTGCCGGATACGATGTCTCGTCCGCGCGACGCGGTCCCACCGAGAGCACCCGCCATGCCAGCACCCCAGAAGCCAGCCTCCCGGAACGAGACGCAGATCATCTACTCGATGATCGGGGTCACGAAGGAGATCGACCGCAAGAAGATCCTGAACAACGTCTCGATCTCCTACTACTACGGGGCGAAGATCGGCGTCCTGGGCCTGAACGGCAGCGGCAAGAGCACCCTGCTGCGCATCATGGCCGGCGTCGACCGCAACTACGAGGGCAAGGTCGTGGCCGCCGGCGGCTACTCGGTCGGCTACCTCGAGCAGGAACCCCTGATCGACGACACGCGCACCGTGATCGAGGTGGTGCGCGACGGCGCGAAGGACACCTTCGCGCTGCTGCGGGAGTACGACGAGATCAACGCGAAGTTCGGGGAGGACATGACCCCCGAGCAGATGGACAAGCTGATGAACAAGCAGGCCGAGGTCCAGGAGAAGCTCGACCGGATCGACGCCTGGACCATCGACAGCCAGCTGGAGATGGCGATGGAGGCCCTGCGCTGCCCGCCGCCCGACCAGGCGGTCAACACGCTCTCAGGCGGCGAGCGCCGGCGCGTGGCGCTCTGCCGGCTGCTCCTCACCAAGCCCGACATCCTGCTCCTCGACGAGCCGACCAACCACCTCGACGCCGAGAGCGTCGCCTGGCTCGAGCAGCACCTGCAGCGCTTCGAGGGGACCATCATCGCCGTCACCCACGACCGCTACTTCCTGGACAACGTGGCCGGGTGGATCCTGGAGCTCGACCGCGGCGAGGGCATCCCCTACCGGGGCAACTACACCGGCTGGCTCCAGCAGAAGAAGCAGCGCCTGGAGACCGAGGAGAAGCAGGCCTCGAACCGGCAGAAGGCGCTCGCGCGCGAGCTGGAGTGGATCAACCGCAACCCGCAGGGCCGGATGGCGAAGAACAAGGCCCGCGTCGAGCGCTACGAGCAGCTCGTCAGCCAGAACCAGAAGGAGAAGGCGGCGGAGGTCGAGATCTTCATCCCGCCGGGCCCGCGCCTGGGGCAGCTGGTGGTGGAGGCGAAGGGCCTCACCAAGGCCTATGGCGACAAGCTGCTCCTCGACGACGTCAGCTTCTCGGTGCCGGCCGGCGCGATCGTCGGCATCATCGGTCCAAACGGCGCCGGCAAGACCACGCTCTTCCGCATGATCACCGGCGCCGACAGGCCGGACGGCGGCGAGCTGAAGGTCGGCGACAGCGTGAAGCTCGCCTACGTCGAGCAGAGCCGCGAGACGCTCCCGAACGACAAGAACCTCTGGGAGGCGATCTCGGGCGGCGACGAGAAGATCATGCTCGGCGGCGTCGAGACGAACAGCCGTGCCTACGTGGCCCGCTTCGGGTTCACCGGCACCGACCAGTCGAAGATCGTCGGCAACCTCTCGGGCGGCGAACGCAACCGCGTGCACCTCGCGCGCATGCTGCGCCAGGGCGCCAACGTCATCCTGCTCGACGAGCCGACCAACGACCTGGACGTCAACACCATGCGTGCGCTCGAGGAGGGCATGGAGAACTTCGGCGGCTGCTGCGTGGTGATCAGCCACGACCGCTGGTTCCTGGACCGCGTGGCGACCCACATCCTGGCCTTCGAGGGCGACAGCAAGGTGTTCTTCTTCAACGGCAACTACTCCGCCTACGAGGACGACCGCCGGCGCCGCCTGGGCATCCCGGCCGACGCCCCGCCGCGGCGGCTGCAGTACCGCGCGCTGACGCGCTGAGCGCAGGGAAGCTGCCGCGGGCTGTGCGTACGGGGCGCGCCCTATCCTCTGCGCCATGACCTCGGCTCGACTGATCGCGGGCATCCCCTCCGCCAACCGCAGCCTCTACCACGCGGTGCGCTTCAACGTGGGGGACCCGGCCGCGTGCATCGACTTCCTGCACGACGGCCGGCCGCCGCACCGGGTGTTCGTCTGCCGCGACATCGAGATGGAGCGCGCCCGCCGGCATGCCCGCGCCGACGCCGTCGCCTGCGCGCGTGACTTCGAGCCTGCCGGGGGCCTCTCCGGCGACCGCGAGACGGCCACCGCGCAGGCGGTCGCCGAGTGCATCCGCCGACAGGGCGTGACCCACGTGGTGGCCGACCGGACGCTGGCCCTCGTCTACGCCGAGCACCTGCGCCAGGCCGGGATCGAGGTCGAGTACGACCCGCTCCTCGGCGTGATGGCGCGCCGCGCGAAGGATGCCCAGGAGGTGGACTGGCTGCGCGCCGCGCAGCGGGCCACCGAGGATGCCATGCGCATGGCCTGCGAGGCCGTGGCGCGCGCGGTCCCGGACCGCAACGGCATCCTCTTCCATGACGGCGACCGGCTGACGGCCGAGCGCCTGCGCTTCATGATCGACGTGCACCTGTTGCGCCTGGGGTTCGCCAACCCGCCGTCGATCGGCGCCTGCGGCCCGCAGGGCGCCGACAGGCACGACCACGGGCCCGGCGAGCTGCGCACCGGCCAGCCGGTGATCGTCGACATCTTCCCGCGCTGCCAGCGCACGCTCTACAACGGCGACTGCACGCGCACGGTGGTGAACGGCGAGCCGCACCCGGCGGTGCGCGCCATGCACGCCGCGGTGCACGAGGCCAAGCGTGCCGGCATCGCCGCCGTGCGCGCAGGCGCCACGGGCGAGGACGTCCACCGCGCGACGCTCGCGGTCATCCACGCGCACGGGTTCCCGAGCGGCATGCCGCCGGCCGATGCCCCCGACTCGTGGTGCGGCATGACGCACGGCACCGGGCACGGACTCGGCCTCGACGTGCACGAGCCACCGCTCCTCGACTTCAAGGGGCCGGCGCTCGTGGCGGGGGACGCGGTGACGGTCGAGCCGGGCCTCTACGGCCGCGCCCACGGGGGCCTGCGCATCGAGGACCTCGTCGTCGTCCGCGAGGGCGGGGCGGAGAACCTGGGATCGCTGTTCGAGGGGCTCGACTGGCGCTGAGCGCGCGTGCCCCGGTGGCGGAGGCGCTCAGTCCTCGCGCGGGGCGCGCTTCTTGCCGCCCCCGCCGAGCTCGGTGTCCACGTCGACGTCGGCCTCCGCGAGCTCGTCGTCGAGCACGTCTTCACGGGCGCTCGGCACGAAGCCCTTGGCAGCCTCGCGGCACACCTCCGCCAGCACCTGGTGCAGCTTCTCGTGGTCGGGCACCGCGTCGAGCGCGGAGAGCACGAAGTCGACCTGGCGGTCGAGCTCGAGCCCGGTGTCCAGCATGGCGATGGCCGCGTCGCCGAGCTGCTCCATCGCGTCGGCGTACCAGGCCATGTCGGGCGCGTCCCAGTCGGCGGGCGGCACGATCTTCGTGCGCACGGTGAGCATGCCGATCGCCACCACCGGGCAGAGGCCCGTGCGGGTCCGGGGCTCGCGGCACAGCACGGTGACGGGGACGTCCTGGCGCAGGGCCGCAAGCCGCATGCGGCGCGCATCGGCGCCCACCGCGGGCGGCTGCACCAGGTAGCAGCCCGCCTCCACCGTGACTTCCTCGGGGACCTCGCCCTCGACGATTCGGAGCCCGGCCTTCGGGGTCAGCACGGCCTGCACGCGCTGGCGGCGGGCCTCCTGCAGCGGCAGTGCGATGCGCGCCATGAGCGCCCAGTCGTCGATCGTGCGGGCCATCTCCAGCGCCCGCTGCGCGTGGCGCTCGGCATCGAACCACTTCGAGCCGCGGAGCGCCTTCTCGGCGGCATCCATCAGCTCGTCGACCTTCTCCTGCCTGGAGGGACCGGCCATGTCCGGGCAGCATAGCCGCCGCCCGGTCCGGGCCGTCAGGCCCGGGGCGCGCGTCGGTCGTCGGGACGCTGCACCTCGAGCGACCGCCCGTGGACGCCCCGGGCCTGCGCGTTCACCGCGTTGACCAGGATGTCCACCGACCGTACGCCGGGGTACTTGGCCAGCAGCCCGCTGATCTTCTCGGCGAGGCTGCCGCCGCGGTCGCGGAAGAGGCGCTTGTAGGCCTCCTTCATGGCGCCGATGTCCGTCTCGGTGAAGCCGCGCCGGGCCATGGCGATGTGGTTGTGCCCGCGCACCTCGGCGGGGTTTCCCTCGACGATCATGAAGGGCGGCACGTCCATCGAGACCCGCGCCATCGCGCCGACGAACGCGCACGTCCCGATCACCACGAAGTGGTGGATGCCGGCGCCGCCGCCCAGGTTCGCGTGGTCCTGCACCACGGCGTGGCCGGCCAGCATCACGTTGTTCGCCAGCACGCAGCCGTTGCCCACGACGCAGTCGTGCGCGATGTGCACGGTGCCCATGATCAGGTTGTCGTTGCCGATGCGGGTCCAGCCGCCGCCGTTGCCCGTGCCGCGGTGGATGGTGACGTGCTCCCGGACCTGGTTGCGGTCGCCGATCTCGCAGAAGGCGCGCTCGCCGGCGTACTTCTTGTCCTGCGGCGTGCCGCCGATGTAGGCGAACGGGAAGATCCGGTTCTGGCGGCCGATGCGCGTGTGCGCCTCGATCACCACGTGGCTGTCCACCTGCGTGCCCTCGCCGATCGAGACGTCGGGGCCGATCACCGACCACGGCCCGACCGTCACGGAAGGCGCCAGCCTCGCGGAGGGGTCGACGATGGCGGTGGGGTGGACGGCGGGGGCGTGTTCCTGCACGGAGGTCATTCGAAGTCCTGGTCGACCATCATGAAGCGGATCTCGGCCTCGGCGGCGACCTTCTCGCCGACCATGGCCCGCGCGCGCACCGCGGCGCTGCGCGAGGTGGCGCGCATCGATTCCACCTCCAGGACCAGCTGGTCGCCGGGCGTGACGGCCTTGCGCAGCTTGACCTTGTCGAGGGAGAGGAGCACCGCGACCTTGCCGGTGTGCTCGAGCGTCTGGCTGAGGAGCAGGCCGCCCATCTGCGCCAGCGCCTCGACGATGAGGACGCCGGGCATGATCGGGGTGCCCGGGTAGTGGCCCTGGAAGAAGGGCTCGTTGATGGTGACGTTCTTCACGCCCGTCGCGCGGCGGCCGGGCTCGAGCGCCAGCACGCGGTCGACCAGCAGCATCGGGAACCGGTGCGGCATGAGCCGCGTGATGGCGCGCGCGTCCATCGCGCGGCCCTCGACGAGGATGCGCGCCTGGCGCGAGCGCTGCACCATCCGCAGGAGCCGCATGCCGAGCTGGCGGTTCAGGCCGTGCCCGGAGCGGTTCGCGACCACCTGGCACTCGACCACCGTGCCCACGAGCGCGAGGTCGCCGATGCAGTCGAGCAGCTTGTGGCGGACGGGCTCGTCGGGGAAGCGGAAGGCGTTGTCGATCGGGCCCTCGTCGCCGATCACCAGCACGTCGCGCGGCGTGAGGTGCCGGCAGAGGCCCGCCTGCCAGAGGGCCTCGGCCTCCTCCTTGAGCGAGAAGGTGCGCGCCGGGGCGATCTCGCCCGCGTAGTCGTCGCGGCCCGGGTCCCAGCTCCACGACTGGTGCGGGATGCGCGAGGCGTTCGGGCCGTAGTCGAGGTCGTACATCACCCGCATGCCCATGGGGCTGTCGCAGGGGATGGCGGCGATCGAGGCGTCGCCTTCCTCGACCACGATGGCCTCGGTCAGCTTGAAGGTGCGGCGCGGGGCGTCCTGCTCGGCGATCCCCGCCGCCTGGATCGGCGCGACGAAGGGCATGGCGCTGCCGTCGCCGCAGGGAAGCTCGGGGCCGTTCAGGCGCAGCAGCACGTTGTCGATCCCCAGCCCGCGCAGCGCGGACATGCAGTGCTCGACCGTCTCGATCGTGGCCTCGCCGGACTTCAGCGTGGTGCGCCGGGCGTTCGGCACCACGTTCGTGACCAGCGCCGGGATCACCGCCGGGCGGTCGAGGTCGGTGCGCTCGAAGACGATGCCGTGGTCGGGCGGCGCGGGCAGGATCGTGAGGGTGGCCTCGCGCCCGAGCAGCAGCCCCTTGCCGGCGACCGTGGCGGCCGAGGCGATGGTGCGCTGCCGCTGCGCGCCCGTCGGGACGGGGGTGGCGGTCCTGGGATCGTTGCTCGTGGGGGCGGCGGTCACGGCCGGGGTCGGCGGCTCGCCGGTCGCGGGTCGCTACTGGTTCTTCAGCAGCTTCAGGAGCGGCTTCGCGTGCTCGGCAATCTTACGGAGCGCCGCCTCCTCCCGCAACGCGAGCCGGATCTCCTGCGCGGGATAGCCGCCCCAGGTCTCCCCGGCGGGGATCTCGTTCATCACCGCGGCCCGGGCCGCGATGCGGGCGCCGCTGCCGATGCGCATGTGCGGCGCGATGCCGACGCCGCCGCCCATCTGGACGCCGTCGCCGACCTGGGTGCTGCCGGCGATGCCGCAGTGGCCCGAGATCATGCACATGCGGCCGATGACCACGTTGTGCCCGATCTGGCAGAGGTTGTCGATCTTGGTGCCCGCGCCGATCCGCGTGGCGCCGAACTTGCCGCGGTCGATCGTGGTGCCCGAGCCGATCTCGACGCCGTCCTCCAGGACCACGTTGCCGAGGTGCGGGATGCGCAGCACCGAGCGGCCGTCGGCGCTCGCGCGGTAGCCGAAGCCGTCGCCGCCGAGCACGGCGCCCGCGCCGACGATGCAGTCGCGCCCCACCACGCAGCGCTCGCGGATGACCGCGCCCGCGTGCACGATGCTCCGTTCGCCGACCTCGGAGTCCTCGTAGAGGACGGCGTTGGGGTGGAGCGAGGCGCCGGCGCCGACGCGCGCGCGCGCGCCGACCGCCGCGCCGGCGGCGATGCGCGCCGTCGGGTCGACCGTGGCGGTGGGGTGCACGTGCGCACCGGGGGCGATGCCCGGTTCCGGCAGCGGGTCGCCGCGGAAGTAGAGCTCGAGCACGGGGATCATCGCGAGGTCGGCGCTCTCCACCTCGATGAGCGCGCGGGTCGCCGGGTCGTGCCCGGGCACGGCGATCCCCTTCGTGACCACCGCGGTGCCGGCCTTCGACGCGGCCCAGCGGTTGGCGTTGACGAGGTCGCCGATGAAGGTGAGCTGCCCGGGCCCCGCCTCGGCGACGGTCGCGAGCCCCGTCACGGGCAGGTCGTCGCGGCCGACGAGGGTGCCGCCCACGAGGCGCGCCACCGATCCCGACGTGTGCGCGGCCGCGGTCACGGCTTCGGCGCGGGGGCAGGCTGGGCGGCGGGCCCCGCGGGCGCCGCCGGCACGGTGCCGCCCTTGGCCTTGAAGTCGGCGTTGGCGCGCGCGATCACCGCATCGGTGATGTCCATCTCCGGGTTGGCCCAGAGGAAGCGCCGGGTGTTCAGCTGCTGCTGCGTCGCGGCGAGCCCCGCGGGCTCGACCGGCACCAGCGAGTCGTTCACCACCACGTAGTCGATGTTCGAGTCCTTGGCGACCGCCTCGGAGGCGGCGCGGATCCGCGCGTACAGCTCGCGCAGCGCCGTGGCGCGCTCGGCCTCGAGCTTCAGCTGCCCGAACTGGTCCTGCGCGCGCATGGCGCCGACTGCCGCCTCGACCTTCTTCAGGGTCTCGTTGTAGGGCGGGGTGCCGGGCTTGTAGCTCTCGAGCTCGGCGTTCAGGTCCTGCAGCTCGCGGCTCATGCGGTCCTTCTCGGCGGCCATCCGCTCGCCGAGCGACTTGAGGCCGCCCTCGAGCGTCTTCTGCTCGTCGAGGCCGACGAACGCCTTCGCGACGTCGACGCTGGCGACGCGCGCGGGGCGGTCGGGGAAGGCGGCGGCGGCGGCGAGCGCGGCAAGCGCCGCGCCGGCGATGATTCGTGGGGCGGTGATCTTCATGGCGTGGTGCTCGGGGCGGCGGGCGCCGCGGGTGCGGGAGTCGCGGGGGCCGCCGCTCCCGGCGCGGCGGGCCGCGCGGTGCTGCCGTGGGCGTTGTTCATCCGCACCACGAGCTGGTCGGTGACGTCCACCGACTTGGCGGCGAAGAGGACGCGCCTGCGCACGATCTGCTCCTGCGCCTGCGCCTCGAGCGGCGCCTTGCCGTCGCGCTGCAGGTTGATCTCGCCGACGCCGTCGTTCACGAGGACCACGTCGTAGCCCTCGGCCTCGGCGAGCTTCTGGCTCTCGGCGCGGACGTTGCGGTACATGCTCTGCCACATGAGGGCGCGCTCGCGGTCGATCTCGATCTTCTTGATCTGCTCCCACTGCTCGAAGCGCAGCTGCTCGAAGGCGACCTTGTCGCGCAGGGCGGCTCGGTCGGCCTCGGAGGCCTTCTCGAGCTCGTCGGCCATGGCCTCGATGGCCTTGCGCTTGGACGCGAACTCCTCCTGCACCTTCTTGCCCAGGGCGCTGATCTGCACCTCCCAGTCGCTGCGCTCGTCGAGGCGCTCGATCACCTTCACGAGGTCGACGACGGCGACGCGCGTGGGCGCGGGGGCGTTGCGGGCGGTGGCCGTCGCCTGGCCGGCGAACGCGGCGAGCGCGGCTCCGCCGGCGGCGGCGGCGAGCGCCGCGAGGGTGGGTCGGCTGTTCATGGGCGGGAGTGTACGCGCGCCGCGGCGGGCGCCGCTCACAGGGGCAGGTCGATCGTGAAGCTGAACACCTGCTCCTCGTCGAGTTCCTGCTTCACCACCGGGTAGGCGAAGTCGAGCGCGATCGGCGCCTGGCCGAACTGCGGGATGTAGATGCGCAGTCCCGCACCCACGCCGACGCGGTACTCGTTCAGCCAGCTGTCGTTGTTCACCGTTCCGCTGTCGACGAACGTCACCACGGAGATGAAGTTGCCGATCACCGGGATCTCGTACTGCGCGCCGGCGAAGAACAGGAAGTTGCCGCCGATCGGGGTGTACGTGCCCGAGGGGCCGATGGTGGCGGGCGGGTTGTCGCCGATCACGATGTCCGACTTCGGGCTGACGGTCCGGAACGCGAAGCCGCGCATGGTGCGGCCGCCCATGTACCAGCGCTCGAAGACCGGCGCGTCCTGCGAGAAGATGTAGGACGCCTCGCCGCGGATGCGCAGGACCTGCTTGCGGCCCAGGAAGTCCTCGTACGTGGTGAAGAACTGCGTGTAGTTGATGCCGACCTGCGGATAGTCGTAGTCGCCGCCGAAGACGCCGTGGTAGCCCGCCTGCAGCTCGATCTGCGTGCCGCGGCCCGGCCGCTGGATGTTGTCGACCTCGGTGCGGCTCAGCTGCGCCAGCACCATGCTGTTGTAGCTCGGGCCGCGCTGCTCCCAGACCTGGACCGGCGTGTCGGGCCCGAGGTCCGTCAGCTCGACGCTCTCGACGCGCGGGTTGAGGCTGAAGGTCCAGAAGTCGCCGATCCGGGTGCTGAGCCCGAAGAGGCCGCTGACGCGGTTCTCGTTGAAGCCCTGGAAGACGCGGTTTCGGTAGTTCAGCCCGACGTTGCCGCCCCAGTCGCTGTCCAGCAGGTGCGGGTCGCCGATCGAGACGTTGTAGTTGCTGACGTCGATGCCGGGCGCGATGGCCAGGTTGAACGTCTGCCCCGCGCCGCGGAACGACCGCCCGCCGAGGAACTCGTCCCAGCTGCGCGGCACGTCGGCGACGTCGAAGTTCTGCGCCTTCACCGACACCTCGCCGAAGAAGCCGGAGTCCGTGCCGGCGCCGACGCCGAAGTTCACGGAGCCGGTCTGCTTCTCCTTGATCTCGACCAGCACGTCGCGCACCCCGGGCTCCTCGGCCGTGGGCGCCTGCGGGGTGATGCGCGGCTCGCGGAAGATCTGCGTCGCCTCCAGGCGCTGCTCGGTGTTCTTCAGCTCGCGCCCGTCCATCGGCCGGCCCGGCTGGAAGCGCACCAGCCGGCGGATCACCTTGTCCTGCGTGACCACGTTGCCCTGGATGTGGACGAGGCCCGCGACGTACGGCTCTCCCTCGCGCACCGAGAGCAGCAGGTCCACCTCGGCGGCCTCGCCGACGCGCACGTAGTTGTCCGCGAGGCGCACGTCGATGTAGCCCATCACCTGGTAGGCCTGCTCGATCGCCGTGCGGGTCTTCTCGATCAGGTTCTTCTGGAAGGGGTCGCCGCGCTGGATCACGGCCAGGTTCCCCACCTGCTCGCGGGTCATCACGCGGGGGGCGCCGCCGTCGCCGGCGCGCACGATGATGTCGCGAAGCCGGTACTGCCGGCCTTCCTGCACGGTGAAGACGATCTTCACCTCGCGCTGGTCGTTGCTCAGCTCGATGCGCCGGTCGACGCGCACGTCCATGTAGCCGTTGTCCTTGTAGTAGCGGTCGAGGGTGGCCACGTCCTCGACCAGCATGTCCTCGTCCAGCTCGCCCTTGCGGAAGAGGAACACCCACGGCTTGGTCTTGATCTGCGCCTCCAGCTGCTCGCCGGGGAACGCGTCGTTGCCCACGAACTCGATCTCGCGGATGCGCACCCGCGGCCCCTCGATGACCTGGAAGAGGATCAGGCCCTGGTCGAGCTTGCTCTCGTCGACCTTCACCTCGACGAGGTAGTTGCCACGGCCGCGGTAGAGCTCCTTGATGCGGATGATCGACTGCTCGAGCAGGAAGTCGTCGCGCGGGGCGCCGGTCTGCAGGGGCACCGCCTTGCGCAGGTCCTGGTCGGTGACCAGGTAGTTGCCGGAAAAGTCGATGCTCTCGACGATCGCCTGCTCCTCCACGGTGTAGGTCACCTCGACGGACCCGTCCGGGAGGATGGTGGCGTCGGCGGACACATGGCCGAAGCGGCCCAGGCGGTAGAGCGTGGAAACGTCCTGCTTGACGACCTTGGCGTCGACCGGCCGGTGACGGCGGTGAAGGTGGCGATCCGCGGCTGGAACATGTCCACCGAGCAGGAGGTGCGCAACAACCTGCGCATCGCCGTCGGCCAGCCGTTCGACGCCAAGGTCGTCAAGCAGGACGTTTCCACGCTCTACCGGCTGGGCCGCTTCGGCCAGGTGTCCGCCGACGCCACCATCCTCCCGGACGGGTCCGTCGAGGTGACCTACACCGTGGAGGAGCAGGCGATCGTCGAGAGCATCGACTTCTCCGGCAACTACCTGGTCACCGACCAGGACCTGCGCAAGGCGGTGCCCCTGCAGACCGGCGCCCCGCGCGACGACTTCCTGCTCGAGCAGTCGATCATCCGCATCAAGGAGCTCTACCGCGGCCGCGGCAACTACCTCGT
>JBJTJU010000254.1:0-2535 GCA_046096165.1 Phycisphaerales bacterium
CGCTCACGTCGTCCTGGAACTCCGCGCGGCCCTGCCAGGCGCGGCTCGCGGCGGCCTGCACGCCGGTGCACGAGTACCGGCGGATCGTGATGGGCGCCGAGTGCCGCATCCTCGTGGCGGCCGACGAGGCCACCGCCGACCGCGCCGCCGAGGCGGCGTTCGCGCGCCTGGCCGAGGTCGAGCAGGCGCTCAGCGACTGGATGGCCGGCAGCGAGGTCCGACGGCTGCCGATGCGCGCCGGCGAGTTCACGACGGTCAGCGCCGACCTCGCCGCCGCGATCGCCGCGTCGCTCGCCTGGAGCGAACGCACGGACGGCGCATTCGATGCCACGCTCGGGGCGCTGACCGGCGCCTGGCGCGCGGCGCGGCGCGCGGGCACGCCGCTCGACCCCGCAGAGGCGCGCGCCCTGCTCGCGCGGTGCGGGTGGCGGAACGTGCGCTTCGACCCGCGGACCCGGCGCTACTCCCCCGCGGTCGACGGGCTGCGGCTCGACTTCGGGGCGATCGGCCAGGGAATCGGCGCGGATGCGGCGATGGCCGCGATCCGTGCGGCAGGGGTGCGGAGCGCGCTGGTCGACCTGTCGGGCGACCTCCTGGCGGGAAGCCCTCCCCCGGGCCGATCCTCGTGGCGCGTCACCGCGGGCGACGACGGGGCATCGACGATCTTCCTGCGCAACGAGGCGGTGACCACGAGCGGCGACCGCGCGCAGCACCTCGACGCCGGCGGCGCGCGCCTGAGCCACGTCCTCGATCCCGCCACCGGCTGGCCCGTCACCACCCGCGTGCAGGTCACCGCAGGTGCGCCCACCGCCACGGACGCCGACGCCCTGGCGACGGCACTCTGCGTGCTGGGACCGGAGCGCGGCCGCGCGCTGCTCGCGCGCCTCGGGCCGGACTACTCGGCCCGCTGGTCATGGCCGGACGGTGCGTCCGGCGACCCCGCCGCTACGCCGGTGTCGGTGCCGACTGGCCCGGAATCGCCACGGATTCCTTGACGCCGGGACCGGGCTTTGGATCCTCCGGAACGATGTCCATCGGGTCGGCGAGCGCGGCGTCCCACGCGAGGTCCTTCCCCGTGTAGGCGGCCATGCGGCCCATGATGGCGGTCATCGTGCTCTCCGCGATCCGGCGGCCCTCGTTCAGGTACGGCGCGTTGCCGCGGACGGCATCCTGCAGGTCGACGTGCTCCTGCACGTAGGGGTTCGGGTTCGGCCCGGCGAACTTCCACGTGACCCGGCCGCGGCACTCGGCGCGGCCGCTCGAGGTGAGGAGCGTCCCCTCGGTGCCGTAGATGATCTCCTCGACGCGCCCGTCGGTCCCGTCCTGCTGCCGGCACATCGACGCCGCGAAGCGGTCTCCGGGGTACTCGAAGTCGATGGCGAAGTGGTCGTTGATCGCGCCGAAGACGGGCTGCGTGCGCGCCTGCCGTCCGCCCGTCGCGACGCAGCGCACCGGGTGCGCGTCCCCGAAGGCCCAGTTCACCACGTCGATGTTGTGCACGTGCTGCTCGACGACGTGGTCGCCGGAGAGCCACGTGAAGTACAGCCAATTGCGCACCTGGTTCTCGATCTCGCTCAGCGCGGGATCCGGGTCCTTGTGCCACAGCCCGCCCTGGTTCCAGTAGCAGCGTGCCGCCACCGGGCGGCCGATCGCGCCCTCGCGCACCAGCCGCATCGCCTCCAGGTAGCAGCGCTCGTGGCGGCGCTGCGTGCCGGTCACCACGCAGAGCCTGCGCTCGGCCGCGCGCGCGCTCGCCTCGAGCACCGTGCGCACGCCCGAGGGATCGACCGCCACCGGCTTCTCGAAGAAGACGTGCTTGCCCGCGTCGACCGCGGCCGCGTAGTGGGTCGGCCGGAAGCCCGGCGCCGTCGCCAGGATCACCAGGTCGCAGTCGGTCTCCAGCACCTTCCGGTAGGCATCGAAGCCCCAGAAGCGGGCCGAGGCCGGCACGTCCGCGCGGCCCTCGCCCGCCTTCGCCAGCCCGTCGGCCGTCGCGTCCACGCGCTCGCGGAAGGCGTCGCCGAGGGCGACGATCCGCGTGTCGGGGCTCGCGCGCAGCGCATCGATCGCCGCGCCGCCGCCTCGGCCGCCGCAGCCGATGACGCCGACGCGGATCGGCCGGCCGCGCGACTGCGACGGCGCCATCGGGCCCGCGGCCTTCTCGGGCGCCCGGCAGGCGGTGATGATCGCGGGCACGGCGAGGGCCGCAGCCATCGCGGCGCCGCCGGCGCCGAGGAACCCGCGCCGCGACGGGTCGGCGCGGTCGGTCATGGCACTGTCACCTTGTACTGGCCGGGCTTCTTCTCGGTGGGCATGGGCAGCGCGCCCATCTCGTACGCCGGCGGCGAGAGCGACTCGGTCGACGCGATGGCCTGCGCCCACGTGACCTGCTGTCCGCTGTAGGCGGCCATGCGGCCGAGCACCGCCATCATGTTGCTCACCACCATCCAGTCGCCGTCGTCGATCACCTCGCCCGCGCGGATCGCACGGAAGAGCTCGTCGTGCTCCACCTGGTACATGTTGGGCTTCGGGCCG
>JBJTJU010000255.1:0-4055 GCA_046096165.1 Phycisphaerales bacterium
CAGGCAGCGGGGGTCGGTGGAGCAGCTCTCCTCGGCACCGGCGACGCCCGAGGCGTCCCAGCCCGCGTCGCAGCAGTACGGATCGCGCTGGCAGACGAGCTGGCAGCAGAACCCGTCGGTGCAGCCCGGCTCGCGGTGCTCGAGGTAGCAGCGGCGGGCGTCGCCGGTCGGCAGCGGCGAGCCGCATGCGCACTGCAGCTGCTGGCACTGGGGCCGCGTCGCCGCGACCTGCGTGCACCCGTAGTCCCATGCGACGGTGCAGCAGAAGGGGTCCACGGCGCACACGGCCGCGCAGCAGGCACCGTCCTCGCAGTACGGGGTCGCATGCTGGATGCAGCAGTCCCCGGCGTCGATCGCCCCGCAGGTGGAGCACTGCGAAGCCGCGAGGCTCACGCACACCGCGTCCCAGCCGATCTCGCAGCACTCGGGCCGCAGGTTGCAGACGGTCTGGCAGCAGGCCGCGTCCGAGCAGTACGGGGTCGCGTGCACCGTGTCGCAGGCACCGGCGGCAGGGTTGCCGCACGCGGCGCAGAGCTGGACCGCGCGCTGCACGCACGCCTGGTCCCAGTCGATGGCGCAGCACTCCGGGAGCACGTTGCACACCGCCTGGCAGCACTGCTCGTCCTCGCAGCCCGGGGTCGGGTGGACCTCCAGGCAGCTGGCGGCGTTGGTGCCGCACTGGCGGCAGCGCTGGATCGCCAGGTCGGCGCAGCCCTGGTCCCACTCCACGCAGCAGCACGTGGGGTCCACGTCGCAGACGGAGCTGCAGCAGTCGCTGTCGGTGCAGCCGCGGCCGACCTGCGGCGTGAAGCAGCTGCGCGGCGTGCAGTCGAGGTTGTATTCACCGCATCCGGTGACCGGCGTGGTGCACAGCGGGTTGCGCACGAAGGGCGTGTCGCTGCAGCGGTTGCGGCACTCGCTGTCGGACTCCGACGGCGAGGGGCACGTCCCCTCGGTGGAGACGGCCGACGGACCGACGATCAGCGTGCCGGCGGTGCGGCAGCGGTAGACGTGCACGGGCGCCGTCGGCACGCCGTCGCAGCCGATCGGCCCGACGTTCCACTCCGGCGCGAAGGTGAACACGCAGCCGCTCCCGGCCGAGTCCGCACGCACCGTGATGGCATCGACGATCACGTCCCAGGGCGGCAGCGTCGGGTCGCTCGGACGGACGAAGGGCAGGACGCAGATGCCGAGGGTGCTCGGGTCGCTTGCCGTCGGGTCGCGCTTGTTCACCGACTGCCCGACCGTCGGGAACGCGCGCGGGTTGGACGCCGCCGGGTTGCGGTAGACGAGCAGGTGCGTGACGTTGTCGTCCTGGATGAAGAAGAGGTCGCCGGACTGGTCCGGGACGCGCAGCGATCCGGGCGCGGTGAAGACCAGGTCCGACACCGGTCCCGGCGGGACGGCGTTCTGGATCGGGCTCAGCGCGAACGACCCGTCCACCAGCAGGGAGAGGCCCGTCGACGTGGTGTTGCCGACGTCCACGCACCAGTTCATCCCCGAGAGCGGGGCATCGACCGCGATCACCCCCCACAGGATCGACGCCGACTGGCCGTCCGGCGTCAGCCGCACGGCGCGGGTCACCTTGAGGTAGTACCAGCCCGAGCTGAAGCCCCGGCCGATCGAGTTGATGCCGGGCTGGTTGACGCTCGGGGCCGCGGGGATCGCATCGAAGGCCGCGGGCGGGACGCGGAACTCGACGTACCGCGACTGCGGGATCGCCGGCGCCGTCTGCGAGGCCGGCTTGCCGGAGCGCTCCTCGTTGATGCGCACCTTCGGCAGGCGCCCCACGGCGGGGTCGGCCGACAGCGCCACCATGTTGTTCAGGTAGAGCAGGTCATCGTTGTCGATGCGGCCGTCGAAGTTGAAGTCGGCCGACGCGCAGTACCCCCCGCTCGCCGCGAGGGTGTTCAGGATGCAGTCGGTCCAGAAGGACACGTCCGCCGCGTTGACGAGCTGGTCGTTGTTCAGGTCGCCGAGCCAGATCGACTTGCTCGCCGTCAGGCACGGTTGCGGGTCCGTGCAGGCGCCCTGGGCGCGCGCGGCCGGCGCGGCCGCCAGCCATGCGGCAGCCCACAGCGCGAGCATCGCGGGGAGGCAGCGGAAAGGACTGCGCATGGCGTAGGTGATTCCGTACAGATATACGTTCCGGGGTTGCCCGGCGCGGCGCCCCCGGGGCCTGTTTTTGCGAAATTCTCGGTCGTTGGCGGCGTCTGCCGCTCAGGCGCCCCGCGCCAGCCCGCCGTAGGTGCGGTGCCGCGCGGCGAAGTCCGCGAAGGCGGCCTGCAGCTCGGGGACGCGGAACTCGGGCCAGAGCACGTCGGTGACGTGGATCTCGGCGTAGCTCAGCTGCCAGAGCAGGAAGTTCGAGAGGCGGCGCTCGCCGGCGGTGCGCACGAGGAGGTCCGGGTCGGGGAGCCCGGCGGTCGACAGCGCGCCGGCGATCGTCGACTCCGAGATGCGCTGCGGGTCGAGCTCGCCGCGCCGCACGCGCTGCGCGATCGCCTGCACGGCGTCCACGATCTCCTGGCGCGCGCCGTAGTTCATCGCGATGCAGAGGGTCATGCCCGTGCCACGCGCGGTCTCGTCCTCGGTGCGGTCGAACTCCGCGAGCAGGCTCGGGGGCAGGCCCTCGCGGCGGCCGATCCGCCGGAAGCGGATGCCGTTGGCGATGAGCATCTGCCGCTCGAGCTGCAGGTGGTGGCGCGCCAGCTCCATGAGCGCGGCCACCTCCTCCTCGGGTCGCTTCCAGTTCTCGCTCGAGAACGAGTAGAGCGTGAGCGCCTCGACGCCGGCGCGGGCGCATTCCTCGACCACCGCGCGCACGCGTCGTGCGCCCTCGCGGTGGCCGGCGATGCGGGGCAGCCCGCGGGCATTCGCCCAGCGTCCGTTCCCGTCCATGATGATCGCCACATGGCGCGGCACGCGGTCCCCGGTCCCGCGCTCGTCGGCCGCCTCAGGCATGGGCAAGCACCGTCGCGCGCCGTCCGTCCACCAGGGTCTGCGTGCGCTCGGGCCCCAGGCTCACCACCTCGACGGGAATTCCCACCACGCGCTCGACGTGCGCGAGGTAGTCGCGCGCCGCGCGGGGCAGCGCGTCGCGGTCGCTCGCGTCGCGGATGTCCTCGGCCCAGCCGGGAAGCGTCTCGTAGACCGGCGTCACGCCTTCCAGCCGGTGGGCGTCGGGGATGAAGCGGTCGGTCACGGTGCCGTCCGGCAGGCGGTAGGCGACGCAGATGCGCACCTCGTCCATGCCGGCAAGCACGTCGAAGAGCGTGCAGGCGATGCCCGTCGCGCCGCAGACCATCGCGCTGTAGCGCACGGCCACGAGGTCAAGCCACCCGCAGCGGCGGGGGCGGCCGGTGGTGGTGCCGTACTCGCGGCCGCGCTCGCGGATCCGCTGGCCGATCTCGTTGTCGAGCTCGGTGGGGAAGGGGCCCGCGCCGACGCGCGTCGAGTAGGCCTTCATGATGCCGAGCACCCGGCCGATCGCGTGGCCCGGGACGCCGGTGCCCGCGGGGATCCCGAGCGTCGAGCAGTTGCTGCTGGTGACGTACGGGAACGTGCCGTGGTCGATGTCGAGGAGGCTCGCGTTCGCGCCCTCGAAGAGGAGGCGGCGGCCGGCGCGCATCGCGTCGTGCAGCGCGTAGACGGTGTCGTCGACGTGCGGGCGCAGGCGCTCGCCGAGCGCGGCGTATCGCGCCGCGAGGTCGTCGGCATCGAGCGGGGCGGTGCGCACGCCGAGGGCCTCGAGTTCCGCGGTGCGCAGCGTGCAGATCACGTGCAGCCGGCTGCGCAGGTAGTCGGCGTCGAGCAGGTCGCCGTCGCGGATCGCCATCGACCGGCGGACCATGTCGGCGTAGGCCGGGCCGATGCCGCGGCGCGTGGTGCCGATCGAGAGGTTGCCGCGCGCGCCGGAGGTCTTCGCGCCGAGGTACTCCTCCAGGGCCGCGTCCTGTTCCTTGTGGTAGGGCATCACCACGTGCGCGCGGTCGGAGATCCGCAGGTTGGTGCCGACGCGGATGCCCCGGCCGCGCAGCGTGTCGATCTCCTGC
>JBJTJU010000256.1:0-5015 GCA_046096165.1 Phycisphaerales bacterium
CGGGGCGTTCCTGCGTGCGATGGTGGGCGTCGGGGCCCGGACGGTCCTGGAGGTCGGCGCGAACCGCGGCATGCACACGCCGATGCTGCTGCATGCCTTCCCGGAGGCGCATGTGCACGCCTTCGAGCCCGATCCGCGCGCATGCGACCACTTCCGTGCCGCGATCCGCGACCGGCGCGTGACGCTGCACCAGCTGGCGCTCGGCGCCGTGAACGGGCGCACCGAGTTCCACGTCAGCAGCGGCCAGCCGCCGGCGGGGTTCCTGCCGGTGCGGGAGGACTACCGCAAGGGCTGGGACCAGTCGGGGTCGATCCGCAAGCCCAAGAAGCACCTCGAGCTCTTCCCGTGGTGCAAGTTCGTCCGCAGCATCTCCGTCGAGGTCCGGACGCTCGATGCGTGGTCGCGCAAGCACGCGCCCGGCACCATCGACTTCATCTGGGCGGACGTGCAGGGCGCGGAAGGGGACCTCGTGCGGGGCGGCAACGAGGCCCTCCGCCGCACCCGCTTCCTGTACACCGAGTTCAACGACGATGAGCTGTACGAGGGGCAGGCGACGCTGCGGGACCTGCTGGGCATGCTCCCCGACTTCGAGATCGTGCGCAGGTACGACGACGACGTGCTGCTGCGGAACACGGCGGCCGACCGCACTATCTTGTCGCCATGAACGCCGGCTGCCTCCAGGACACCGTGACCGTCCGGCTGTCGCACTCGGACGCCGCGGGCGTGATCTTCTTCCCGAACGCGTTCCTGCTCGAGCAGGAGTCCTTCGAGCGCTGGCTCGAGGCAGGCGGCCTCCGCGTCCGCGAGATGCTCGATGGCGCCCTGGCGCCGACGCCGGTGGTCCACTGCGAGGCGGACTTCGCCCGCCCGGTCCGCGTCGGCGACCGACTCGCAGTGCGCCTCGCAGGCGTCGGCATCGGCGAGTCAAGCTTCGCGCTCGCGTGGGCGATGGAGCTCGGGGGGGCCGCCGCGATCGCCGTGCGCGTCCGGCGCGCATCCATCGACCGGTCGTCCGGGCGCGCCATCGTCCTGCCGGAGCGGCTTCGCTCATGGCTGCACGAATGCCAGCGGGCGACGGCGGCGATCAGCTGATCGGATCGAAGGATTCACCGGCCGACAGCCGCGCAGCGAGGCGCGCCCGGGACGGCTTCATCGCGCCGGCCTCGTCGGGCGGCATCCGCAGGATCGCGTCGGGCACCTCGTGCGGCGGGTGCGCGGCGCGCAGCGCGCGGTCGATGGCGGAACCATCGGTGTCCGCCGCATCGACGAACGCAACCGGCCGCTGGCCCCAGCGCGGATGCGCGACGGCGACGACGCACGCGGCGCGCACGCCTGCCACGGAACAGAGCGTGCGCTCGACCGCCTCGGGGTGGATCTTGCGTCCCCCGGAATTGACCACGGCATCCAGGCGACCGACCACGTGGATGCGTCCACGGGCGTCGACGAACCCGGCATCCCGCGTGCGATGCGGGCGGGTCAGCGCGAGGCGGCGACCGCCGTCGATGATGGCACGGGCCAGCATGGGGCCGTCGACCGTGAGTTCGCCGATGCCGTCCGCGGCGGGCGAGTCCACGGCGATGTCCGCGCCCGGGATCGCGGGGCCCGCGAGCGTGTCGGCATCGTCCATCGACGGTAGGCAGGTGGCCACCTGCGAGGCCGTCTCGGTCATGCCGTAGGTGACGAAGAGCGGCAGCCCGTGCGACAGGGCCGCGCGCCGGAGGATGGCCGGGCTCGGTCCGCCGCCAAGCATCACGGCCTTGAGCGCCTGCGGCGGTCCCGCGGGATCCTCGAGCAGCCGGGCAAGCTGCGCAGCCACCAGCGACACGTGCGTGCAGCCGTCGATGTCGGCCCAGGTGCGCGGGAGTGCCGCATGGCGGACGGCGCCGCCGAGGACGGCGGCCCGCACGTGGAGCATCAGGCCACCGACGTGGTGCGGCGCCAGCGAGGCGTGCCACGTGTCCCCGGGCCCGAACGGGACGGCCGTCGCGCCCCGCTCGGCGCTCGACACCAGGGCCGCCAGCGAGAGCTCGACGAGGCGGGGCGTGCCGGAACTTCCGCTGGTGGCCACCAGGACGCCGGCGTCGTCGGGGTGATCGGCGGCGCGCAGGGGCGTGGCCGCGGCCGCCTGGTGCGGCACGTCCGCCGAAGCGTCGACTTCGCCGCGCGCTCCCGCGGCGGCCATCATGGCGGTGCGCGCCGCGTCCGGCTGCGCCTCGGCGACGAGCAGCACCGTGTTCCCGCGCTGCCACAGGTCGCGCAGCCACGGCATCGGATCGATGCCCGGGCGCACGCGCAGCGCGACCACCGGTCCGGGGCCGCTCACCATCGACCCTCGAGCGGAACGGGGAGCGGCCCGCACGGCACGCATCCCGAGGCGAGCGTGGCGGGCACGCACGCATCGGCCTCCAGGACATCCGCCGTGCCCAGGCCATGCGGCCGGCCCGTGGCATCCATGGAACGCGCGAGGTGCGCGGCCAGGCGGATGGTCCACGAGCTTTCGTAGGCGGTGGACAGCACGGGATCGCATCCGCGCGAGGCGGCAATGCGCATGGTGCGGCGCACCTCGTCGAGCGACCCGATGCGCGACAGCCGGATGACCCACGCGCACGCCCCGCCGCCCAGCCGGTCGCGCAGGTCCCGTGCCTCGGCCGACGCATCGACGACGAGCTCGTCGAGGGCCACGTCGATCCCGGTGCAGTCCCGAAGGCGCCCGAGGTCGGACGGATCGGCAACCGGCTCCTCCAGGTACTCGAATCGCTCCACCGGCAGCCCCTGCACGAGTGCGACGCAGTCATCGAGCCGCAATCCTCGGTTTCCGTCGAGGCGCAGCCGGGTGCCGGGGATGTCGCGCAGGATGCGCTCGAGCATCCGCCGTTCCTCGGCCGCAGGGGCGCGGCCGATCTTCACCTTGATCGCGGCACCATGGCGGAGGCGGTCGAGCGCCGCGTCGTCGAGCGCCGCGGGACCTGCGCCGAAGTAGGCCGCGGCACCGACGGGGGCGTGCGCCGCCGCACCGAATCCCTCGAGCGTCTCGATCGCCGCGGACGCGGCGAAGCGTGCGGGCGGCGGCAGGCATGCGGCGGCATCGGCCGTTGCCCCGGCCAACGCCCACGCCTCGAGCGCGCGTTCGCACGCTCCGAGCGCCGCATCACCGCCGCCGAGCGGCGCGCACTCGCCGAACCCCGAGCGTCCCTCGCGATCCAGCCGCACGAAGACCGCATCGCGCACGGGGACGCCGACGACCGGACGATCACCCTCCCGGACCGGGAAGCTCGCCCGGAGCATGCGCACGCGCCCATCCGTCACGATGCACCCCCCGCACCGGGCGTCAGCACCAGCCCCGCCGCGAACGCCACGCCGTAGGCGTAGAGCATCGCGCCGAATCCGGCGAGCGTTCCATTCAGCGCCATGCCATCGCGCCCCCGCAGCACGGCGACCGAGACCGGCACGAACGCAGCCGCCACCGCGGACGCGGCCATGGCGCCGGCCGGCAGCTGCCACGCGGCCCATGCCGCCACCGGGACGGCCATCGCCGCCGCATGGCACGTGGCGATGAGTGCGCGGCCGAACTTCTCGCCGAACCGGACGATCAGGGTGCGCTTGCCGCTCGCCGCATCCCCGACGCGGTCGCGCAGGTTGTTGGTGGCCAGCAGGCACACGCCGATCGCCCCGGGTGCGACTCCCAGGAACAGCGCCTCGCCGCTCCACGCGCCGTCGCAGGCCGCGCGCGTGCCGGCCACCGCCACGGGTCCGAAGAACGCGAACACGAAGAGGTCACCGAGCCCGACGTACGCGAGCGGCATCGGTCCTGCCGTGTAGGCCACGGCACTCACCGCGCCCGCGATGCCGATCACGGCGAACCACGCACCCGCATGCATCGAGAGGTAGGCGGCCGGAACCGAAGCTGCCGCCAGCGCCAGCACCAGCGCCCCGGCCATCGCCCGGGCCGAGATCGCGCCGCTCGCCACCGCACGCGCCGGCCCGATCCGAGCGCCGGAGTCGGTGCCGCGCACACCGTCGAAGAGGTCGTTCGCCAGGTTGCTCGCGATCTGCAGCAGCGCGGCACCGGCGAGCGCCGCGACCACCGGCATCCATGCGAACGCGCCCTCATGCCAGGCAAGCCCGGCGCCCATCGCCACCGGGCAGAGCGAGGCACCGAGCGTCTTCGGGCGGATCGCGCCGATCCACGCGCGGGCGCCGGATGCCGGGTGCGGCTGGGCGCCCGCCCCGTTCACGGCGCGTGCTTGCGGAAGTCGGGCCGGCGCTTGGCGAGCTGCGCGTCGCGGCCCTCCTTCGCCTCGTCGGACATGTAGTAGAGCATCGTGGCGATGCCGGCGAGTTCCTGCAGGCCCGCCTGCCCGTCGCAGTCGGCGTTGAGCGCGGCCTTGAGCGCGCGGATCGCGGTCGGCGAGTTCGCGAGCATCTCGCGGCACCACTGCACGGTGACTTCCTCGAGCTCGGCCACGCCGACCACCGCATTGACCAGCCCCATGTCGCGCGCCTCCTCGGCGGAGTAGCTGCGGCAGAGGAACCACATCTCGCGGGCGCGCTTCTGGCCGATGATGCGCGCCATGTAGCTCGCGCCGTACCCGCCGTCGAAGCTTCCCATGCGCGGGCCAACCTGCCCGAAGCGTGCGTTGGACGCCGCGATGGTGAGGTCGCACATCATGTGCAGCACGTGCCCGCCGCCGATCGCCCAGCCGGCGACCATGGCCACCACGGGCTTGGGGCACGTTCGGATCTCGCGCTGGAAGTCCAGCACGTTCAGCATCTCGCTGCCGCCCTCGGAGCGGTAGCCGGTGTGGCCGCGGATGCGCTGGTCGCCGCCGGCGCAGAAGGCGCGTTCGCCCTCGCCGGTCAGGATCACGACGCCCACGGACCGGTCCTCCTTCGCGGCCAGCAGGGCCTTCCGCATCTCTTCCACGGTGCGCGGGGTGAAGGCGTTGCGCACGTCGGGGCGGTTGATGGTGATCTTCGCGATGCCCTCGGCCACGTGGTAGCGCACTTCGCGGAAC
>JBJTJU010000257.1:0-2656 GCA_046096165.1 Phycisphaerales bacterium
GGCATGCCCGCCACCCCGGCCGGCAGCCAGGCCCCCGCCGTGACCCTGCCGCCCGGCACCCAGCTGGGCCTGCCCCCGATCACGGTCGATCCGCCCATCCTGGACCTGGGCTTCATGGCCCCGAAGGCCGGCGGCAAGGGCGCCTTCAAGCTCACGAACTCCTCCGGCCAGCCCCTCAAGATCGTCGCCGTCACCCCCAGCTGCAAGTGCACCACCACGTCGGCGCTCGCCGGGTCGGTGCTCGCGCCGGGGCAGACCGTCTCGCTCGAGGCCGTGCTCGAGGGCGTGTCGATGCCGCAGTCGCACCGCGCCAGCATCCGCGTCGCGGTCGAGGGCTTCTCGCAGCCGCTCGAACTCGTCCTGCGTGGTGAGACCGCGCGCGCCATCCGCGCCGTGCCGCCCATCCTGAACGCCGTCGCCGGCAAGCCGCGCCAGGGCCGCTTCGTGATCGAGAGCATCGACAAGAAGCCCTTCCGCATCTGCGCCATCTCGGGACGCGCGCCCGAGTACATCGGCTTCTCTGCCGGCGATGCGCCGCGCAACACGTACCTCGTGCGCTTCGACCTCGACACGTGGCAGCCCACCTTCCCGGCGTACTTCGTGGTCGAGACCGACCGCGAGGATTGCCCGCTCTTCGACGTCTGGGTGCGCAACGAGGCCACGCTGCCGCAGCCCGGCTTCCGCATGAAGGAGTACCGCGTGAACGCCGGCCGCATCGACCTCGGCGGCACGGGGCAGGTCACCGTCGAGATGGATGACCCCGGCGAGGACATCCTCGCGGTGGAGAGCGGCTCGCCCGACGTGCGCATCGACCTCGCCGGCCAGAAGGGCGACGGCACGCTGCGCTCGATCATCCTGAGCATCGTGCCCACGGGCCCGAAGCCCGGGCTCCTGTATGCGCCGTTCAAGATGTACGGCCGCGAGAAGGAGCAGGCGCTCATCCTGTTCGCGACCGTGCGCCCGAAGGGCGCGAAGGACTGCGAAGGCTGCCCGGCGGAGTCGCCGGCGCCGGCCGCCGCTGCCGCACCCGCCACGCCCGCCGCACCCACCACCACGCCATGACCATCGCCGCCGCGCCCGCCGTTGCCGGTCCCGATCGCACCTCGGCCGTCGACGCGGTCGTGAAGGCCCACGGCGCGCACGTCCGTGCCGCCGCGGAGCAGGGTGTGGCCCGCTGCGCGGCGCGCTGGCAGCCCTCCGACGGCGACGATGCCGCGTTCGCGGCCTTCTGCGCGCGGCACTTCGCGGCCGACGCCGCATCGCGCGCACGGCTCCTCGACCGCTTGGAGGAATCCGTCCGCCAGATCGAGGGCCACCTCTACGAGATGCGCCGCGCGCTGCGGCGGTGGAACGACCTCGTCGGCGACGAGCTGCAGGCCTTCGACGAGACGGTCGCCGCGTTCGACCCCGCGCCCGACCTGAGCGACCAGCTCTACAAGCAGAAGATCGCCTTCATCGCGCTCCTCAATTTCGACCGGCCGGACCTGAAGCGCATGCTCGCCGAGGGCGACCGCTGGTCGATCGACGACTGGGCCGCCGCGCGCGTCGCGCAGCGCTTCGGGCCGCGCATCCCCGCGGAACTCGCCGACCACGCGCGCCGGGTCGGGCACGAGGCGCAGAACTTCGTCTCGCGCTTCCACGTGCCCGTCGGCACCATGGTCGACGCCAAGGGCAAGCGCTGGTTCGAACCCGACCGCGCGCTGCTTGCCCACTGGCTGGTGCGCGAGGAGATCAAGGCCGGATACGGCGACCCCGACGGCCTCGACAAGCAGCACGCCCTGATGTGGGTGATGGCGCGCGCAATCGACGGCAGCATCCCCCGCGCCGTGATGGAACGCACCTCGGGCGGCGCCGCGTGGGACCCCGCGCGCAACACCGTGGGCGGCGCGCCGGTGGCGGCCGCCGACACCATCGGGCCCGAGCGCTACCGGCACCTCCTGGCGCATGCCGAGGTCGCCCGCCGCTTCGACCCGCACTACCCCGAGGCGCCGAGCGCCATCGCGCGCAAGTTCGACCTCGCGCGCGAGATCGCCGAGCAGGACGTGGAACGGCTGCTGGTCGAGCTGCTCGACCATCCGGTGCGCGCGCGCCTCGCCGCGTTCCTGCGCGCCAAGCTCGGCCGCGCGCTCGAGCCGCACGACATCTACTTCGAGGACGTGGCCGAGTCGCGCCCCGCCGCGGAGCTGAACGCCGCCGTGCGCGCGCGCTTCCCCGACGAGGCCGCGTTCCAGCGCGCGCTGCCGCAGGTGCTGCGCGAGCTCGGCTTCCCCGCCGAGGACGCCGACTTCCTGGGGACGCGCATCTCCGTCGAGATCGCCAAGGGCTCGGGCCACGCGATGCGCCCGCTGCTCGACGGCTACGGCGCGTGGCTGCGCACCAACCGCCTGAAGGACGAGCTCGGCTGGGACGGCTTCGACACCGCCATGCACGAGCTCGGGCACAACCTCGAGCAGCTCTACAGCGCCTTCCGCGCGCCGCGGCCCGCGCTGCAGAACGTGCCGAACACCGCGTGCACCGAGGCGTTCGCGTTCCTCTACCAGTCGCTCGCCAAGCGCGTGCTGGGCATCGAGGACGCCGCCGACGCGCAGCGCTCGCAGGACCTCGACGCGGTGGCCACCATGCTGGCCGCGCGGCAGATCGCGGGGCCGAGCCTGGT
>JBJTJU010000258.1:0-4435 GCA_046096165.1 Phycisphaerales bacterium
TGGGAATCGAGGTCCACCACGTCGCCGGTGCAGGCCACCAGGTCGGGCCTGAGCGCCGAGAGGCGCTCCACCGCATCCACCGCGCGGTCAAGCGGCATCAGGTCGCCGAGGTGGAAGTCGGTCAGGTGCGCGATGCGCACCCCATCGAACGCCCGCGGCCAGCGCGGGCAGGTCACCTCGATCGACCGCACCTCGATCGCCTGCCGGCGGTGGCGGCGGCCGAGCGCCCCGAGCGTCAGCCGGTCGGCCGCGCGCGTCAGCACCACGTGGCGAAGCTTGGCGCGCAGGTAGCCGTTGCCGCGTGCCTTCGCCACCCCTAGAACCTCAGGCTCACCGCCGCGAACAGTCCGCGCAGCCCGGCGTCCACCTGCGAGTCGCCCTGCGTCAGGTCGAAGTCGAAGAGCCGGTAGCCGAACTCGACGCCCACGTTCTCCAGGAGCATGGCCGCGATCCCCACGCGGATCATCCACACGCTGCCGGCGTCGGGCCACCCGCCGCCGAAGCCCGCGTGCCCGTAGATGCGGATGTCCTGCAGCAGCGGCACGCGCCCGTCCATGCCGGCGCGGATGTCGAGCCCCACGCCGCCGTAGGCCGCACCGATCGTGCGCCCGAACGTCCCGCTGCCGCCCGCGGTGACGTTCGCCACCTGCTGCTCGTACTGGAACGCCAGCCCCCCGGCCAGCGCGAACACCTGGATGTCGGCCAGAGGCCGGCCGTTGCGGCCGATCGCCGCCTGCGCACCCGCACGGTTGTCGCCCAGCGCGCTCCAGGGCCACGGCTGGTCGGCGAACGGCCGCCACAGCACATAGCCCACCTCGGCGCCGGCCATCCACGCGTCGTAGGAGCCGCTCACCGTGTCGCCTGCAGTGACGGCCACGCCCGCGAAGCTTCCGCCCACCGAGGCCGATGACGACCCGTTGGCGCTCACCTGGAACCCCATGCCGCCGACACGCCAGCGGTCGAGGCTGATGGCGAACTCACCCGCGAAGCCGACCGCCTGGTCCTGCACGCCAAGGTCCCCATCCAGCGCAAACTGCGTCGCGCCCATGCCACCCGACCACGCCGTGCCGGTCAGCCGCGGCAGCCAGACGCCCACGTCCGCCGTGGCGCGCACGCCCTCGCCGAGGCCAAGCACCTTCGCCGGATCGACCGCGGGGGGTTCCGCCGCCAGGGCGCATGCGACAATGGGCCACGACATGCCCGAAGGGTACCCATCGCCCGGTGCCGAGCCGCCACGGCCGCCGAAGCCCGTGCGGCCGCCCGGCGCGGTCGACCTCGGCCGCGGCGCGTGGATCCGGCCCGAGCACCTCGCGTGGACCTACACCACGGCGCGCGGCCCCGGCGGGCAGCACGTCAACAAGGCAAGCACCGCCGCCGTGCTGCGCGTGCGGATCGCGGACATCGGCGGGCTTGACGCGCCCGCCGTCGAGCGCCTGCGCGACATCGCGCGCAGCGTGCTGGTCGGCGACGGCGAGCTGCTCTACCGCTGCGACCTGCACCGCAGCCAGCGCATGAACCGCGATGCCTGCGAGGCACGCCTGCGCACCATGGTCGGCCAGGCCGCCGTGCGCCCGAAGGTGCGCCGCCGCACCAAGCCCACCCGCGGCAGCATCGAGCGCCGGCTCGAGGGGAAGCGCCAGGCGTCCGAGCGCAAGCAGGGGCGGCGCTGGCGCGACGAGGGGTGACAAAAAGCACGCCGCCCGCACCTTGCGGTGCGGGCGGCGGAAGGTTCTCCAAACTCGCCGACCGGCGAACCGGTCAGCCCGCGGGGCAGGCGCCCCACGCGCCGAGCATCACGCCCAGGTCGTCACCGTTGACGAAGCCGTCCTGGTTGAAGTCGGCCTGGCAGTTGCTGCTCGTGCACTGACCCCATGCACCCAGAAGGATGCCCAGGTCGTCACCGTTGACGAACAGGTCGTTGTTGAGGTCGGCCGGGCAGTTGGAAGCGCATCCAACCGACCGTCCGTTGATCTCAAGCGCCCAGTTCGCGGTGAAGGAGGCCCCGAGCGACGTCGTCAGCACGTACTGGGCCGCTGCGTCGGCGCAGCTCAGGCGGCAGTACGTGTTCGGCGTGTCGCCCGCGATGGTGTTGCCCGCCGGGCGGAGGCCGTAGCCGCTCGCCGCCGGGATGCCGGGCTGGCCGGCATACAGGTCCGGGATGTCCATCGTCACCACCAGGTTCTGGCCGGCGGGCACGCCCGACAGGCAGACCGGGTTGGGGAAGTTGAGGACGCCCTTGTACGCGCCGCCCGGGATGGAGACCTGGAACTCTGCAATGAGCACCATGTCGCAGTTCCCGTCCGGGCACGTGCCATCGGTCGCGAACGCGTTGGTGGGAGCGCCACCGTTCGTGTCGCGGTAGATGCCGATCGTGGCCGGCAGCGGAAGGTCGCTGCCGTAATTGGCGCAGGCACTCGTCGCCGGGTTCACGGCACGACGGATGCTGAAGACGCCGAACGACAGGCACTTCAGCTGGTCAAGCCGCTGCGAGGCGGGAATCACGCGCGCATACCGGTTGCGCGTGGTGCCGCCGCCGCTGCAGTTGGGCGCCGCCGGGTTCACCGCGCACGCCACCAGGCCGCCGAACGGCGCCGTCTGCGCCGCACCGATGATCTGGGTGTCGCTGCCCGGGCTCGTGCACGTGGAGGCCACGGTCTGCGGGCAGTTGGCCGGCGCACCGGTGATGGACAGGCGGTAGTCGTTCTGGTTCACCGAGGAACCGCACGGCAGCGCCTGGAAGCTCGGCACCACCACGACACGGTACGTGCCGGGGTTGAGGCAGGCGGAGGCCGCGATCGGGCAGAACGCCCCCGCACTGCTCACGGCCAGGGTCTGGCCGGGGGTGCCGCCGGGACCGGTGGTGCCGGGCACGCACACCGCGTCGAAGATGAACACGGTGCCGGGCACGCGCGAACTCACCGCGGCGGTGACCAGCATCGGCGAGCTCACCGAGAACTGGTACCAGTCGGTGTCGCGGGTCGTGGTGGTGGCGAAGTAGGTGCCGCCGATCACGCTGCCCACGGTGACCTGCTGCACCGGCGGGAAGGCCGCGTCGGTGTTGCAGCCGCCGTTGGTGTTCTGGCCGCAGGGCTCATCCTCCGCCACCGTGAACGACGGCAGCGGGCAGGTCTCGGGGACGTCGAAGGTGACGACCTGGGGCCCGGTGGTGAGCACGTCGTTGCCGTTGTAGTAGCCGACGCGGACGAGGTAGGTGTTGCCGAGGGTGATGGTGGTGGTCACCTGCGAGCCGTAGCCCTGGTCGGCGCACGGGCCGGCATCGTCGTTGCAGACGACCAGCACGTCCGGCAGCGTGTTGTAGTTGAACGCCGACGGGTTGGTGCCCATGTTGTAGACGGCGAGCTTCAGGTCGGCGGTGCCGGCGCAATCGGTCGCGATGCCGGTGCCGTTCGTCCAGACCCGCAGCGTGCCGGTGGCACCCGCGGTGACGCGGTACCAACGGTCCAGGAACAGGTCATCGCTGCCCGAGCTGCACACCGCACCCGCGTGCGGCGGGCCGTCGGTGTTGCACAAGATGTTCTGGCCGTTCATGCCGTAGTAGGACACCGTGCCGTCGGCCGAGATGGTCTGGGCCGCGGTGGCGCAGTCGTTGGCGATGCCCGGGGCCGGGGACACGCAGGCGTACTGCCATGCCACGACCTCGCTGATCGAGAGCGTGCCGGCGCCCGTCTCGGAGATGCCGGAGGCAGGGGTGTAGCCGCCGATGCGGATGTAGTAGGTGGTGTTGGCCGTCGCCGCGAGGGTGATGGCCGAGTAGTACTGCTGGCAGCCCGTCTGGCCCGTGCCGTCGCCGTTGCAGGCGACCTGCGTCAGGCCATTGCACGTGCCCGTGTAGACCACGAGCGAGGTGTCGAAGGACGCCGCATCGCAGGTCGTGATCACGACATTGGCGTTGGCGTTGGGGGTCCAGCGGAACCACACGTCGGGGTCGTTCGTTCCCCAGTTCAGGAACGTGCCCGCGCACTGCGTGTCGCTCACCGGCTGGGGGCTCGCCGTCGCGTTCGTGGTGTCGAAGGCGGCAGGCACGCCGAGGATGGCGACTTCCGCGGTCGAACAGTTGTCGTTCGGCGGGGCCTGGCCGAAGGCAGCCGTGGTCACGGCCGCCGCGAGGCCAACGCCCGCCAGCAGCGTCTTCGGGGAAAGGTTCACGTGGTTCATCGATTCATTCTCCTGAGAGAGACAAACGGGGGGACTCGAGTCTGTGCGTACGCAATCGAACGGGCCACCACGGCACAACGAGGCCATGGGCGACCCTCAGGTGGGGTTCCACCCCACAACACATATTCCGCAAACGGGAGCCGAGACCAATCACGGGAAATCAGAAATTGAACGAAACTTCGGTCGTGTCCAGATAACAAATTCACTTATCCAGACCTTCGACCCGCACTTCCCCGCTCCCCTTGGTGATCTCGCCGAT
>JBJTJU010000259.1:0-4239 GCA_046096165.1 Phycisphaerales bacterium
GGTCTGGTCGGTGGCGATCGCCGCCGTGATGGTGGCCGCCACGCAGATCGTCTCGTACCGGCAGGCGGTGGTCGGGCGCGAGTCGCTCGCCCGCGTCGAGGCACGCTGGGCCGCACGCGCGGGACTCGAGCAGATGATCGCGCTGATGGAATTCCACGCCGCCGCGCCGAACCCCGACGACCCGCTCGCGGTGGTGCGAAGCATGGAGGAGATGGCGCTCGGCGAGGTGGCGACCGGCACCTGGTCGATCAGCCACTTCAACGACGGCGTCGAGTGGGCCGGCCCGCGCGACGAGGGCGCCAAGCTCAACATCAACGTGGCGACGCGCGCGCAGCTGGCCAACATCCCGGGCATGAGCCCGGACGTCGTCGACGCCATCGTCGACTGGCGCGACACGAACGACAACGTCGAGGGGCTCGGCGCCGAGAGCGACTACTACACCAACCGCTCGATGGGATACCGGCCGCGCAACCGGCCGTTCCGCAGCCTCGCCGAGGTGGAACTGGTCGCCGGCTGCTGGCCGAAGTACCTCCGCGGCGAGGACTGGAACCTGAACGGCCGGCTCGACCCGAACGAGGACGACGGGCCGCGGTCGTTCCCCGACGACAAGCCCGACGGCCGGCTCGACGCGGGCTGGTCGCAGTACCTCACCGCGGTCTCGCGGCAGTCGCCCATGTCCCTGAGCGGCAACGAGAAGTTCCGCCTCGGCGGCGCCGACCCGGACACGCTGATGAAGGCGACAGGCGTCGACGACGCGCAGGCGAAGGCGCTCATCGCGTGGGCGGGCCAGGGGTCGAACCGGCCGGAGATGCTGCTGGCGACGCCGCTCAGCCAGCTGGCCTCGGGCCAGCAGGGACAGGGGGCCAATGCGCGCAGCGGCTCCGGGAACGCGCGCGGCGGGAGCGGCGGCGGCGGCGGGGCCGGCGGCGCATCGCTCGGCACGGGTTCCGAGTCGGGCGGCGCGAGCTCGGGCGGTTCGTCGCGCAACGCGGCAGGCGGGTCAGGCGCGGCGGGCGGGAGCGGAACAGCCGGCGGCAAGCAGGCAACCAGCGGGCGCTCGAGCGGCGGCGGCGGCGCAGGGACCGGTGCCGATGGGCGCGCGGCGGTGCGCGACCTCGACGCGGCCCAGCTGCGCGCGCGTCGCCACGTTGCTGTCGAGCGCGGCGCCCTCGCCGCGCGGGCCGGCCCACGCGACGCCGTCGTTGAAGGGGCTGATCGACCAGGGGCCCGTCGCCACCTCCCCGAGCGCCATCTCCTCCCTGCTGCGCACCACCGCGAGCGGGTCGTCGGGGTTCGGCGCGGCGGCGTGGAATTCCATCAGCGCGATCATCTGCTCGAGTCCCGCGCGCGCGGCCCAGCGCGCCTCGACGCGCGCGAGCGACTCGCGCCCGACCACCGCCTGCCGGTACGAGACGATCTGCGTGGCGGCCACCATCACGGCGGCGATCGCCACCGACCAGACCACGACCACGACGACGCTGCCGCGTGCGCGACTCATCGGTTGGCGCCCCCGGGCCGCGGTCCGCCGCCGCCGAAGCCGCCGCGCCCACCGCCACCGCCGCCCATGCCGCGTCCGCCGCCCATGCCGCCGCCGTTGGGCGACACTCCGCGGTCACGCAGCGCCTGCTGCGCCGCCGCCGCGGCCTGGTCGGCGGTGGCGTTCGCCGGGAGGTTCAGGCCCCCGCCCATGCCTGCCGGCGGTGCGGCAGCGCCAGGCGCACCCGGCGGCGCGCCGCCCGCCATCGGGTTCGCGCCGGTCTCCGGCGGCGGCTCGTCTTCCTTGGGCTCGATCACCCGGTCGATGGCCACCATGGTGCGCAGCGTCACCTCGGTGGTGTCGCGCATGGCGTCCTCGCCGACGGGCGTGCCGACCGCGGTCACCGTGATGCGCACGAGCATCGGGATGCCGTCGACGTCGGAGTCCCACTCGGTGCGCCACGACCCGAGGCCGTCGGAGGCCTCGACCAGCAGCCCCACCACGCCGTCGGCCACGGGCTCGGCCACGCCGCCGCCGTCCGGCACCTCGTCGGGCACGCCGTCCCGCCGGCGCCACAGCGCCGCGCCGAGCTCGTCGTCCTCGATGCGGTAGTGCGTCTCGTACTCGCGCCCCTCGCCCTGGTACTCGATGGGCTGGATGGGACGGAGGGACTCGGAGAAGAGGAGCACGTCGCTCCGGTCGTTCCCGCCGTTGCGCACGCTCGGCTCGTCGGTGGCGAGCAGGAACCGGCACAGGAAGAGGTCGTCGGCGCGCATCACCGCGGCCACGTCGCGGCGGAGGTTCTCGAGCGCGGTGCCCGCGCGCTGGAATGCCTCGGTCCGCTCCGTGGCGATGAGCCGTGCCCGTCCCACCTGCGACAGGGAGAACGTCACCGCCCCGAGCACCAGCGCCGCCACCGTGCCGGCGACGACCAGCTCGATCAGCGTGAAGCCGCGGCGCATCCGCCGCGGAGCGGCGTCATTGCTGCTGCAGTGCGTCATAGCGGGCCTGTCGGTCGATGGGCGTGGTGGGCATGCGCACCGGGTCGGGCAGGTTGTCCGGCCGGGGCGCGATCAGGGTCTCGATGCGGTGCTCGGTGCCGACGGGGTCGCGCACCAGCGCGACGACGCGGTGCGGGTCGCCCTGCGCCTGCGCCTTGATCTCCACGGTCCACTCCCAGTCGTCGAAGGGCGCGTCGAAGGAGCCTTCCGGCAGCTTGGTGAGCTGCCACTCGACGACGCCGGTCGCGAGCACCTCGTTGAGGAGCCCGTCGACCAGCGCGGCGGCGACCACCTCGCGCTCGGCGCGCTGCTGCATCGCGAGCGCGCGCTGCGCGATGGACACCACGGCCGCCAGGCCGACCGCGAGGATCACGCCGCCGACGATCACGTCGACGAGCGCCCATCCGCCGCGCACGCCCGTGCGCCTCACCATGGCTCGTCCCCCCGGCCCTGCCGCTCGAGGTCGATCGGGAAGCGCGCGAATGGCAGCGGCTTGTCGGCGTCCACGCGCACCGCGCTCGGCGAACCGGTCGGCAGGGACACGGTCGAGTCCAGGCCGTGCCCGACGAGCCGGATCTCGACCTTCGGGCGGTCGCCGCCCGGGACGCTCGCCACCAGCCACTCCAGCGGGTCGACGCGCGCGTCGTCGACGCGGACCTCGGCGACCTCGACCCCGTCGGGCAGCGTCACCGGGGCCGCGAAGCGGTCGGGCCGCCAGTCGGCGGCGGGCTCGTCGTCGGCCGGGTCGCGGTCCTTCACCAGGAGGTGGATCCGCCCGTCGGTGCCGTCGCGCCACAGGGCCACCTGCTGCGACCCCATCGCATCCCGGTAGGCGAAGAGCCGCACCAGCTCGGCCACGCGCTCGATGCCGTTGTCGGCCTCCTGCTTCGCCGTGCCGTTGAAGCGCGGCACCACCATCACCGCGGCGATCGCCAGGATGACCACCACGACGATCAGCTCGATCATGGTGAACGCGCGCGCCGCGGCCGTGCGCGCGCCGCCTCCCGCCGTCATGCGTTGGCCGCGGCGGCGGGGCATCGGGGGTCAGGACTCCCGCTTGTCGCCCGCGACGACGTCGGCGGCCTCGCCCTCGCCGCCGGCCTGGCCGTCGGCGCCGAAGCTGTAGACGTCGAAGTCGATGTTCACCTCGCCCGGGACGCGGATCTGGTACGGGTTGCCCCAGGGATCGATGATCTGGTTGGCGTTCAGCAGCGCGCCGTCGCCCTCGGTCAGCTCGACCAGCTCGAAGTCGTCCGGCAGCGAGCTCATGCCCTTGGCGGTCATGTGCATGCGCACCTGGTTGGCGATGGTCTCCGCGTCGGCGCGCGCGGTCTTGCCCTTGGTGAAGCCGACCCACTGGTTGACGCGGGGCACCACCAGCGCGGCAAGGATGGCCATGATGGTGACGGCCACGATCAGCTCCACGAGCGAGAAGGCGCGGCGGCGGGCGGCGGGGCGGCGGTGGCGATGGGTGGTCATGGTGTGGTGCAGTTGTACGGTTGAACGCGCGGGCGGGCCGGATCTGACATCGGCATTCCCCGGCGCGCACTATGGTGTCCGGTAACCCGTCAGCCGCCGCCGAGGGCCTTCTGCATCTCCAGGAGCGGCAGCAGGATCCCCGCCAGCACGAACGCCGCGATCATCGCCATGAACACCAGGAGCACCGGCGGCAGCAGCTTGCTGAAGAGCTTGAGCGACGTGTTCACCTGGCGGTCGAAGGCGCCTGCCGCGTGCAGCAACATGGGTTCGAGGCGCCCGGAC
>JBJTJU010000260.1:0-2664 GCA_046096165.1 Phycisphaerales bacterium
CATCGTGTGGGAGGGAAGCTTCCCGCAGGCGAAGCTCGTCGAGCAGGTGCTCCTCGAGCTTGGCTACGACTCGAACCCGCTGCCGGTGCGCGCCGGTGCCGCGGTGCCTGCGGGCACGGGCGGCGTGCAGTAGCGTGATCCAGATGCGCGCGCGATGGATGCGTTCGGCGGTTCGTTCGGCGGCGAGGGCGCTCGCGTGCGGGGCGGCGATCGCGGCAGCCGGCTGCGGCAAGCCGGTCATGATGCACGCGGTGTCCGAGGCCGACCGGGCGCCGATCTCCGACGTCCGCGTCTACCGCCATGTCTTCGGGTTCCTGCGGCTCTTCCCGGGGCGCAAGTTCGTGGTGACCGATCCTGCGGGCGACGCGGAGGTGATGGTGGGCCCCGCCAACACGAACCTCACCATCCTGCGCTCGGGGTTCGAGCCGGTCCTGGTGGGCGTCTTCGAGCGCACACGGCCCGCGCTTGCCACGGGTGCCGGCGGCTACGACCATGTGCTGCTCTACGACGAGATCCGCCCGAAGCCCGACAACGGCTTCGAGCTCGTGATGCGCCCGGTGCGGCGCGTGCCCATGACGCTCGAGGTGTTCGACGCCGCGACCAAGGCCCCGGTCGAGGGTGCCGACGTCTTCGGATCCACGTTCCTCTACCTGCCGCAGCCGGGCGTCGAGCAGGACTGGGGCTTCCCACCGCTGCAGCGCATCGCCTCGGATGCGGCCGGGCGCGCGGCGCTCGACCAGGTATCCGGGTTCCGCAACCGCGTCACCGTGCGCAAGCAGGGCTTCCAGGATGCGGTGATCGCCTTCGAGGGCCGCGACATCGCCGGTCCCCGCGAGGTGGACGTTCAGCTGCGCGCACTGCAGGTGAAGCAGGTGGACTTCGTGGTGGTCGACGCGAAGGACGGCCGGCCGATCCCCGCCGCCGAGGTTCGCCTCGGGGAGTGGCGCGACGGACTGCCGCCGAACCCGAACGGCTGGATGAAGGTCACCGACGCGAAGGGCCATACGGGCCCGATGCCGGTACCGGACATCGAGCCGTTCCTGCTGAGCGTCAAGGCGCAGAACCACAAGGAGTGGCGCGGCGCGCCGGTGTGGCGCTCGCTCGTCGACGGGCAGGAGAAGAAGCTGCAGATGCAGCGGAAGTAGGGCGCGCGTGCGTCCGCGCGCCGCATGCGCGGCAGCTCAGCGCGTGAGCAACCGCTCCGCGATCTGCACGCCGGTGAGCGCGGCGCCCTTGCGGATCTGGTCGCCGGCGACGAACATCGAGAGTCCCATGCCTTCCGGCTGGCTCTGGTCGGCGCGGATGCGGCCCACCAGCACCTCGTCGCGGCCGGCGGCCTCGAGCGGCTCGGGGAAGCGGCTTCCCGTGCGGTCGTCGACGATGCGAAGCCCCGGCGCGGCGGCCAGCACCTCGCGCGCGCGTGCCTCGGTGAGCGGCGTCCGGAACGTCAGGTTGATCGACTCGCTGTGCGCCCGCAGCACCGGCACGCGCACGCAGGTCGCGCTCACCGCCACGTGCGGGTCGCGCCAGATGCGGCGCGTCTCGAGCACCAGCTTGCGTTCCTCCTCGTTCTGGCCGTCGGTGCCGACCGCACTGTCGTGGCTGAACAGGTTGAAGAGGTACTGGCGGCCGAAGATCCGGGTGTCGAGCGGCCGTCCCGCCGACCAGTCGTGCGCCTGCCGCTCGAGCTCGGCCATCGCCGCGGCACCCGCGCCGCTTGCGGCCTGGTAGGTGGAGACCACCATCCGCGCCACGCCCGCGGCGCGGTGGAGCGGCGTGGTCGCCATGAGCGCGATGATCGTCGAGCAGTTCGGCACCGCGACGATCGACGGCGCGCGCAGCGCATCCAGTTCCTCGCCGTTCGCCTCCGGGATCACCAGTGGGCAGCCTTGGTCCATCCGGAACGCGCTCGACTTGTCGACCACCCAGGCGCCGGCGGCCACGGCCTGCGGTGCCCACTCGCGGCTCACCGCGCCCGAGGCGGCGAAGAACGCGAGGTCAATGCCCGCAAAGCAGCCGGGCACCAGCGGCTTGACGGCGATGTCGCGGCCGAGCGCGTGCAGCGTGCTGCCGGCGCTGCGGGCGCTCGCGAAGATGCGCAGGCTGCGTGCCGGGAATGCGCGTGAATCCAGCAGCGACAGCAGTTCCTGCCCGACCGCCCCCGTGCCGCCGACCACGGCGACCGCCGGTTCACGCGGCAGGTGGGTCACTTGCGTCGCCGGGGCTCGGGGCTCACCAGGTAGAAGCGGGCCACCCGGGCGTCGAAACTCGAGTGGTCGGGCCGCTCGAAGGTGAACGCGCCCTCCATCGTGCCCCAGTGCGTGGGCAGCGGGGCGAAGCTCTGGTACTCGAACCGCTCGCCGGGGTTGAGCGACGGCTGCTGGCCGATGACGCCCTCGCCGTCGACCAGGTGCGCGTCGCCGTCGCCGTCGACGATCTCCCAGTGGCGGCGGCGCAGGGTCACCGGCTCGCTGCCCTCATTGATGATCGTGACGCGGTAGGCGAACGTGAAGCGCGCGTGCGAGATGTCGCTCGTCTCGGCGATGAAGGACGGCGAGACCTGCACGCGGATGCCGTTGGTGACGGCGTCGGAACCATGGGCGGACGTGGTGGACATGCCTCGCCCGAGTATAGGAACGCAGGCCGTCAGGCAGAAAGCAGGGC
>JBJTJU010000261.1:0-3271 GCA_046096165.1 Phycisphaerales bacterium
CGCCCCTACGCCCGCGCCGACTACGCGCGCGAGGGCGACCCGGCGCTCGCCGAGGCGGTGCGCTGGATCGCCGCGCAGCGGCGCGCTCCGCGCGACCGGGCGCACGACGACCATCCGGACCGCGAACGACACCCAGACCCATAGGACCACCCATGACGCACCGCCCCACCATCGTTGCCACCTTCCTCGCCTCCTCGCTGGCCGTCGCGGCCGCGTACGCCCAGGCACCCGCTGCCCCGGCGAAGCCCGCGGTGCCGCCCGCGTCCACGCCGGCTCCCGCCGCACCGGCCGCCCCCGCCGTGCCGCCGGCACCCGCCGGCCCGCGCAAGCTCGCGCACGACGGCGAACTGCCGGCCGCGAAGGCGGTCTTCGCGAAGCACCTCGCGGCCATCGGCGGCGAGGAGGCATGGGCCGCGAAGACCGGCATGGTGTCGACGGGCTCGATGGAGATCCCCGCCGCCGGAATGAAGGGCACGATGAAGATGTCGGCGATGGCACCGGCCAAGGTGCTCGTCGAGATCGACCTCCCCGGCATGGGCAAGACGGCCTCGGGCTTCGACGGCACCACCGGCTGGACGTCCGACCCGATGCGCGGCCCGTCGATCATGGATGCCGAGCAGGTGGCGCAGCTCAAGCGCGACGGCAACTTCCGCCGCGACCTCGAGCTCGCCCGCGACCCCGGCACCGCCGAGACGCTCGGGCTCTTCGAGTTCGAGGGCACGCCCTGCTGGCAGGTGCGCACGCCCTGGGCCAACGGCACCGACGCCATGAACTACTACGAGAAGGAATCCGGCCTGCTGAAGGGCATGTCGATGACGGCCGCCACGCCGATGGGCGACCTGCCGGTGACCATCGTGACGAACGACTACAAGGACTTCGGCGGCGTCAAGGTGGCCGCCCGCACCGTCACCAAGGTGATGGGGCAGCAGCAGGTGATGGCCATCGACACGGTCGAGTGGAACGCCGCGACGGACCAGGGCTTCGAGCTGCCCGCCGAGATCAAGGCCCTGCGCGATGCGCCGAAGCCGGCGGCCGCGCCCGCGGCTCCGACGGCACCCGCGGCACCCGCCCCGCCCGCCGCCCCGGCCGCCCCGAAGGCACCCGCGGGCACGAAGTGAGCCGACCCGCGATCGAGCTCCGCGGGGTCGTCAAGCGGTTCGGTGCGGTCACCGCCGTCGGCGGCATCGACCTCGCCGTCCCGCGGGGCTCGCTCACGGGATTCATCGGCCCCAACGGCGCCGGCAAGAGCACCACGATCCGGATGATCATGTCGATCATCCACCCCGACGCCGGCAGCGTCGAGGTGCTCGGCGCCACCGCGCTCGAGGCCAAGGACCGGATCGGCTACCTGCCCGAGGAACGCGGCCTCTACCGGAAGATGCGCGTCACGGAGTTCCTCCGCTACATGGCCACGCTGAAGGGCGTGCCGTCATCGGAGGCGGGACGGCGGATCGCCGCGTGGCTCGAGCGCGTCCAGCTGCCGGAGGCCGCGAAGCGCCGCTGCCAGGAACTCTCGAAGGGCCAGCAGCAGAAGATCCAGTTCATCGCAAGCGTCATCCACGAGCCCGACCTCGTCATCCTCGACGAGCCGTTCAGCGGGCTCGACCCGGTCAACGCGCGGCTCCTGAACGGCCTGATCCGCGAGCTGCACGCCGCGGGCCGCACGATCATCTTCTCGACGCACGTGATGCACCAGGCGGAGCAGCTCTGCGACCGCATCGTGCTCATCAACCGCGGCGCGAAGATCCTCGACGCCACCATGCCGGAGATCCGCGCGCGCTTCGACCCGCGCACCGTGGTCGTGGAACCCGCCGACCACGACCCGTCATGCGCAGGCCTGCTCGGCGCGATCGACGGCGTGGAGCGCGCGGCATGGCTTCCCGAGCGGCGGGCAGCCGAACTGGCCGTGGCGCGCGGCGCCGACCCGCAGGCGGTGATGCGCGCGGCCATGGACCGGGTGGAGGTGCGCGCGGCCGAGCTGCGGCGCACCACGCTCGACGACGTGTTCGTGGAACTGGTCGGCGCCCCGGCGCCTTCGAGCGAGGAGAGCGGCAATGGCTGAGCGGGGCGCGGCGCGAAAGGTCCTCTCGATCGCCGTGCGCGAGTTCCGCGCGACGGTGCTCACGAAGGGCTTCGTCCTGGGCGTGGTGCTCGCGCCGGTGATCGGCGGCGCGGCGATGAGCATCGCCGGATGGGCCGCGATGCAGGGCATGGCTCCCGTGAGCGGCACGCTCGCGATCGTCGACCCGACGGGCAGCGTCCCGCCGCTCGCCGCCGACGAGCTCTCCGCCGAGCGCCAGCGACGGGAGTCGCAGCGCGCGCTCGAGGAAGGCGCCGAGATGCTGCCGGCGGCCGCCCGCGACCAGGCGCGCGCCGCCGCGGCGTCCGCGACCCTGACCGTCGACATCCGCGTCGAGGCCGTCGCGGACCCCGCGCGCGAGGAGGAACTGCGCGCAAAGGTCGCCGACGGATCGCTCCTCGGCCTGGCGATCGTCGGCGAGGGCGCGCTGGCGCCGCACGGCGCGGACGCGGGCGCGGCCGGCGCTGCCGCGGCCTTCACGCTCATCGTGCCGCCCGCGAGCGCCCCGCGCGTCACCGGGCTGCTCGAGCGCTCGGTGGCGCAGGCAATCGTGCGTGCCCGCGTCGCGCGTGCCGGCGCGGACTGGGCGTCGCTCGATGCGCTCATGGAGGCGCCGGGCGCCTCCGTGCGCCGGCTCGCCGAGGACGGCACCGAGGCATCCGAGAGCGTCGCCGCGCGGCTCCTCATGCCGCTCGGCTTCATGATGCTCGTCTGGATCGCCACCTTCTCGAGCGGCCAGTACCTCCTGACCGCCACCATCGAGGAGAAGTCGAACAAGGTGATGGAGGTGATCCTGAGCGCCGTGAGCCCCATGCAGCTCCTCACGGGCAAGATCCTGGGCTACGCGATGGTGTCGGCCCTCATCGTCGGCGTCTACGGCAGCGTGGGCATCGCGGGCCTCGCCGCCGCGGCGATGGCCGACCTCGTGTCGCCCTGGTCGCTCGCGCTGCTTGCCGTGTACTTCGTGATGGCCTACGGGTTCGTGGCCACGCTGATGGCCGGCGCCGGCAGCGCCGTGAGCGACCTGCAGGAGGCGCAGAGCCTCCTGACGCCCATCATGCTGGTCCTGATGCTGCCGCTCCTCCTCTTCATGCCCGTGACCGACCATCCGAACGGGTGGATCGCCACGACGATGAGCTTCGTGCCGCCGGCGATCCCCTTCATCATGGCGCTGCGCCTGGCGGCCTCGGG
>JBJTJU010000262.1:0-7136 GCA_046096165.1 Phycisphaerales bacterium
GAGCGGGAGGGCGGTCGCCCCACACTTCGGCGAGGCGTGCGAGCACTACGCCCGCCGCCACCCCCACGTTCAGCGAATCCACGCCCGCAGCCATCGGAATGCGCGTCCGGTGGGAACAGGCGCCGAGGGCCACCGACGTCAATCCGTCGAACTCCGCGCCCACGAGCACCGCCACGCGCCGCGGCGAGGCGCGGGCGAGTTCATCGGCGGTCTCCGCCAGCGTGCGATCGCCGCTGCCGGTTGCGCCCACGAGCGCAAGCCACGCGCCGTCGCGCAGCCACGACAGGTCCTCGGCCCACGACGCGCTGCGCGCGAACGGCACCCGCAGCGCATGGCCGCAGCTCACGCGCAGGCTCTTTCGGTAGAGCGGGTCGTGGCACGCCGGCGACAGCACGACCGCCGCGCAGCCGAAGGCGGCGGCGTTCCGGAACAGCTGCCCGATGTTGTCGATGTTGTTCACGTCCTCGATGACGAGCAGCAGGCAGTCGCCGGAGGCGGGCACCACGTCGCGGACGGTGCGCGGCGCCGGACGCCGGCCGATCGCGAGGAACCCGCGGTGGATGTTGAACCCGACCGCCGCATCGAGCACCTCGTCGGGCGCGAGGAGGATCTCCGGGTCAGGACGTCCCGCACGGCACGGACGCGCGCTGTCGACCAGCGCACGCGCGCGTTCCTCCTGGCGTTCGCTCGCCAGGATGGCGAGCGTCTCGACCGGCGCGTGCAGCATCGCCTCGATGACGAGCGGGCTCTCGCCGACGAAGAGGCCGGGGCGCCCGTCGGGCCCGAGCGCATCGCGGTCGCGCACCTGCAGGAACGGCGCGAGGCGCGGATCGGCGGCGGAGTCGATGCGGGCAACGATCATCGTTCAGATTCCGTTCAGGAAGCATGTGTGCGGCCCACGCGCGACCGTCGCGGGGCCACCATACCGCGATGGTTCCCGTCGCCCTGATCACGCTGGTCGCCGTTGCCCAGGCCGCACCGACCGCATCGACCGCATCGACCGCCGGCAGGTTCCACCTGCACCGCCTCGGCACGCACGCGACAGGCGTCTTCGACCAAAGCGCAAGCGAGATCGCCGCCTTCCACGCGCCCACCAAGCGCCTGTGGGTGGTGAACGGTGCCGCGGGGATCGACGTCATCGACCTCTCCGACCCATCCGCGCCGCGGAAGGTGGCCACGCACGCCATGCCGGCACCGACCTCGGTCGCGATCCATGCCGACACCGTGTCCGTGGCGGTGCCCTCGGGCAATGCGACGCCGGGCGCGGTCCGGTTCCTCGACCTCGATGGCCGGATGCTCGCGGACGTCGCCGTTGGCCACGGACCCGACATGTGCACGTTCACGCCGGACGGCAAGACGCTGGTCGTGGCGAACGAGGGTGAACCGGTCGGCGACGCCGACCCGGAGGGATCGATCAGCATCATCGACCTGCGCGACGGCCCGGCGAAGGCCACGGTCCGCACGGCCGACTTCCGCGCATTCGAGTCGGAACGCGCGCGCCTTGTCGGCGAGGGCGCGCACCTGCCGGTTCCGGGCGCATCCGTCGCACAGCAGAGCGAGCCCGAGTACGTGGCCATCTCGCCCGACGGCCGGCACGCACTCGTCACGCTGCAAGAGTCGAACGCGCTCGCGCGGATCGACCTGCGGGCGGCGCGCGTCCTGTCGATGACCGGACTCGGGCTGAAGGACTTCTCCGCCAGCGGCCTCGACGCGAGCGATGCCGACGGTGCGATCGACATCCGGCCATGGCCCGTGCTCAGCCTTCGGCAGCCGGACACCGTGGTGACGTGGGAATCCGGCGGCACCACGTGGTTCGCCACGAGCAACGAGGGCGAGGCGCGCGAGACCAAGGCCTTCGACGAGGTGGTGCGCGTCAAGGACCTCGCGCTCCACCCGGACGCATTCCCGGCGGCGACGCCCGACCCGCGCATGGCTCGTGACGCCATCGCCGATCCGAAGAACCTCGGCAGGCTGCAGGTGAGCCGACCGGCCTGCGACCCGGACGGCGACGGCACGGCCGAGCGGATCGTCGCCTTCGGTGGCCGCGGTATCACGGTATGGCGCCTGGTGGACGGCGTGCCGGAGGTCGCGTGGGACTCCGGCGACCAGGTGGAGCGCACCGTCGCCGAACGCATGCCCGAGGCGCACAACGGCGACGGCAAGAAGGCGAACTCGAGGGATGCGCGCAGCACGAGCAAGGGGCCCGAGGTGGAAGGCCTGGCACTCGGCACGGTGGGCGCACGGCGGCTGCTCTTCGCCGGGCTCGAGCGCTCCGGCGGCGTGATGACGTGGGACGTCACCGACCCTGCCGCGCCGCTGCTCGTTGACTACGTGAATCCGCGTGACCCCGCGGCGGCCCCCGCCTCCGCGGGCGACATCGCCCCCGAAGGCCTGCTCTTCGTCCCGGCATCGACAAGCCCGAACGGACGACCGCTCCTCGTCGTCTGCAACGAGCTCAGCGGCACCACCACCATCTGGGAGGTGCGCGAGGGCCCGGCGCCGGACGCGCGTCCCGACCGCGCGCGGCGCGCGCCGCGCTGATCGGCATCGGTACCTTGGCGGGCATGCTTGCCGCCGCCGTCTGCATCGCCGCGCAGGTCGCCTCGCTGCCGCCCGCACGGCTGATTCCGCCGCCGCCGCCCGCGGACCTTGACTCACTTGTCGCGAAGGACCTGGCCGCGGACCTCGCCGCCGCGCGGCGCTGCCTGCTCGAGAACGGCGTGGCCACGGCGCGACGCCGCGACGCCGCCGCGGCGCGCGCGAAGGCCGCCGGCTCCGGCGAGGCGGGGGCGATCGTGGCCGTGATGGACGCCATCGTCGAATGCGCCGGCACCTGCGGCGCCACGCGCGACCTTGCGGACCTCCTGGTGTCGATGGCCGCCGAGGCAGCGAAGGACCCCGCCGCGCTCGAGCGGCTCTCGACCGCCGCGCGCGACCCCGCCAGCCCGCTTCGCCTCGCCGCGCTGCGCACCCTCGCGGCCATGGCGCCCGAGGCGCGGCCGGACGCCGTCCGCTCCGCCGCCGTGCGCACGATCGCGCTGAAGGCCATCCCCGGCGCGATGAAGTACGACGTCACCGAAGTGCGTGCCGCACCGGGTGAGGTGCTCGAGTTCGTGATGGAGAACCCGGACTCCATGCAGCACAACCTGCTGGTCACGGCGCCGGGAAAGATGCCCGAGGTCGGCGTCGCCTGCGACAAGATGGGCGAGACCCTCGAGGGCAAGGGCCGGCAGTTCGTGCCCGACCTGCCGTCGGTGCTCGCGGCCATGGGACTCGTCGACCCCGGCAGGACCGGGCGCGTCTTCTGGGTCGTGCCCGACAAGGCGGGCACGTACCCGTTCGTCTGCACCTACCCGGGCCACTGGCGCACGATGAACGGCAAGATCAAGGTGACGGCGCCGGCGCCCAGGTGAGCGCCGGCGCCGGGATTCCCGCGGAAGCGGTGGCGGTCAGTCGTCGGTGGCGGGGCCGAGCGGGTCCCAGATCAGCTTCTGCGTGTTCCAGTCGCCGCCCTCGCAGCTCGGGTTCCGGTTGCCCTGGATGTTGGTGGTGGCCTCGTCGTTGAGGACCCAGCCCACGTGGCCGTCGGCGTAGAGCATGTGCCCGCCCTTGAAGTGGCGCGCCGCGAAGCGCTTCCAGTCGGTGCGGTGGCGCGACAGGTCGGCGCCGTAGAACGGGTCGCTCGCCGGGAGCTCGCTGCGGTTGGCGCGCATCTCGAGCATCAGCACCGTCCTGTCGGAGAACTGGATGTTCGCGAGGCGCATCGCGACGCTCGGCGAGTACTCGGCGATGTTCGCGTCCTTGAGCAGCGTGTTGTTCAGCTGGCTGTTGGGGACGTAGTTGAAGTAGAACTGCCGCCGGAATCCGCCCGGGCCAGGCTGCCCGTAGCCCCATGGGTCGGTGTTCTCCGGTTCCGCCGAGGGATCGATGAAGATCGAGTCCGGGTCGTCCCAGGCGGGCACGTTGCGCTGCTCCTGGAACGCGCGCTCGTTGATCTCGCGGTACGGGCGCTGGCCGACCATCGGCGGCACGGCGTTCGCCCAGTACTGCGGGACGGTGAGGTTGGTCGCCATGCCGGAGAGGTCCTTGAGGCCCTCCCACGGCAGGCGCTCCTCGTTCATGCCCGCCCACGCGATGGTGCCCATGCCCCACTGGCGCAGGTTGGACTGGCTCTTGGTGGCACGTCCGGAAGCACGCACCATGCCCAGGCCGGGCAGCAGGAGCCCGATCAGGAGCGCGATGATGCCGATGGTGACCATCAGCTCGACGATGGTGAACGCACGCGGGGAACGGGAACGGTTCTGGTTCATGGATCGATGGTGGGTGGGAGTGGAATCTCTCGTGGATCCGGGGCTCACACCGCGCCCCAGGCCGCCAGCAGCTGGCCGAGGTCGTTACCGTCGACGAAGCCGTCGCGCGTCAGGTCGGCCGGGCACACGGCCCCGCCGCACACGCCCCAGGCCGCCAGCATCAGGCCGAGGTCGTTGCCGTCGACATAGCCGTCGCCGTTGAGATCCGCCGGATTGGACGGCCCGCTCCACTCGCAGCCGGAGGCGCGCAGCGCAGCGAAGGACTGCGTGACGGTTCCCGAGCCTGGGCAGGCGGGCCAGTCGTTGGGCCGGCCGAAGGTGCTCGACGTGCCGCCGTCGTCGTACCACGCGGTCGGACCGGTCCGGCGCGCAGGGTCGGCCCGCAGGCGGCACACGTCCTCGGCATTCACCTTGCCGCCGTTGTAGGCCGCCGAACCCTCGCCCATGAGGCCGGTCATCGCGGCACCCGTGGCATCGACGGCACGCACCGACCACCGGTCGTTCGAGGTCGTGAACTGCCCGGAGACGTGCCCGGCCTTGGTGGACGTGGTCGATGCAACGAGCGCGGTGTCGAAGGTGTTGATGTTCACCCAGGTGTCCGTGGTGCCGTTGAACGACAGGTCGGTGCTCAGTCCACCCTGTGCCGTGGTCTTCTCGATGAGGGTCACGATGGTGCCGATCCGCAGGTCGGACCAGAAGGCGGCGTTGGAGAGCTTGATGGTGCCCGATGCGCCGGTCTCGGACCACCGAAGCTCCCACCCCCGCATGTCGAGATGGTCGCTGACCACGACGAACTCGAACCAGTTGCCGCCGTTGCCGAGCACGCGGCCGAACTGGGAGTCGGACGCGACGCCGGGGGGCGTGTTGGCATCCTGCGTGGCGGTGCCGCCGCCGAGGTACCGGTCGGAGCGCACCGCGTTGTATTCGTTCAACGCCAGCGGCGTGCAGCCCGTGCACGACTGGGCCAGAACCGCCGCGCGGAGCGCGTCCATGTTCTGCCGGCGACGGCAGCCGACGTCGGCGGGATCGGCGCTCTTCCAGGTGTTGGGTGCACCGAAACTGGAGGCGTTGGAATCCTGGTAGTTCGAGAACACCGTGGTCGACTGTCCCGGATCCTCGCGAAGGGCACCGACCTCGTTGCTCCTCACGCCGCTCATCCCGTTGCCCGTGTCCACGCCGACTATTCCGAGGGCGATCTCGCCATCGGCCTTCCGGATCTGCGACCACCAGCGCTGGTGGTCGACGTAGAGCTTCTGGTTCGAGGGCGGGGTGGGGAGGCCCGACGGGAACGACACCACGTTCCACGTGGACTGGAGCAGGCCAGAGCTGCCGAGGTGGACGTTGATCCACCAGTCGTCGAGGCAGGGGTCGAACGACAGGTCGGTGTCCAGGCCGCCCTGCGCGGTGGTGTCGCGGGTGATCGTGATGATGGTGCCGGCGCGCACGTCCGACCAGAGGGCGGCCTGCGTGAAGGTGATCTCGCCCTGCGGCACGGTGCCGTCGGCGAACCAGATGATCTGGCCGTTGGTGGTCGGCAGACCGGTGGTGCTCGGCGGGCCGGCGGAGACCCACTGGATCTTCCAGCCGCGCAGGTCGGCGTGGTCGCGGGTGACGACCAGCTCGACCCAGTCACCGCCGTTTCCGATGCGGCGGCCGAAGAAGGGGTCGATGTCCGGCGAGGACTCGCCGGTACGGACGCAGGTCTCGCCCGCGGCGAGCTGGCCGCAGCCGAGCCAGCGGTCGTCGCGCACGGCGTTGAACTCATTGACGATGAGATCGGAACCCGCGAACGCCGCGGAAGCGACGGCCAGGGGGACGAAGGCGATGGTGGGTCGGTTCTTCATCGAGCGGGTCTCCGGGGTGAGGGGGTCCACGATCCTCTCCTTCGACGACGTAGCACACCCACCGGACGTTCAGGTTGCGTTCAGTTCCCGTTCAACCCGTGACAGAACACGACGCGCATGCGATCTGAACCGGGGATTTGCGTGACTTCGGGCATGGCTGGGGCACCTTTCGGTCGACGCGGTGCCTCCCTCGCCGCGGTCCCTCCCTTTCCCTTTCCAGGAGTTCCCAGACATGAAGCACGTCGCCATCGCCAGCCTCGCTGTCGCCATCGCCGCACCCGCCTTCGCCCAGACGGCAATCACGCAGTGGAACTTCAACGGACCCTCCGCGACGACCGTTCCGGGCGGCACGGCGGCTCCGACGACGAGCACCGGATCTGGAGTCGCCAGCCTGATCGGCGGCGTGACGGCCTCGTTCGCCTCGGGTGCCGCGAGCGGTGGTTCGTCCGATCCAGTGACCACGGCGCCGCCGAACTATGCCTGGGGCCTCACGAGTTTCCCCGCGCAGTCGACCGGCAGCGGAAGTGCCGGCGCGCAGTTCGCCGTCAGCACCGCCGGCTACGAGAACATCTCGATCCGCTGGGACACGCGATTCTCGAACACGTCGAATCGATTCCTCCAGCTCCTCTACTCAATCAACGGAACCACCTTTGGCTCGACCGGGCTGGCAAATGACGGCATCTTCGAGAATGTCTCCGGCGGCGACACGTGGTCGAACGGCATCTCCTTCAGCCTGTCGTCCATCGCCGGGGCATCCGACAACGCTTCGTTCGTCTTCCGAATCGTGTCTGTGTTCTCGCCCACGACCGGTGCATACGTTGCAAGCACTTCCACGAGCACCTACTCCGCCACCGGCACGATGCGATTCGACATGGTCACCGTCAGCGGCACGCTGATCCCGGCCCCGGGCGCCGTGGCGCTGCTCGGCGTCGCCGGCCTGGCCGCCGGACGCCGCCGCCGGGTGAACTGAGCCCCGTACGGA
>JBJTJU010000263.1:0-2219 GCA_046096165.1 Phycisphaerales bacterium
GGATCGGCGCCGCGCCCGGGGCTTCCGGCGAGCTCAGGCCCGTGCGGTCGGGCACCTCGACGTCGTCGTGCACCAGCACGCCGTTCCAGCGCACCGTCATGCGCGCGTTCGACACCTTCCGCGGGGTGCCGTCCGCGGCGCGATCCCACCGCGGCGCGGTGAACCAGATGTCGTAGCTCTGCCACGTGCCGGCGCCCGTGCTGGCGTTCGCGCCGGGCGCGCGATGTCGGTAGATGCTGCAGGCCTCGTTGAAGCGCGCGGGCGCCGGTGCGGCAGGCGTGTTCATGACCTGCACCTCGTAGCGGCCCATCAGCTTCACGCCGCTGTTTCCGTTGCGCTGCCCGTCGCGGACGTTGCCGCCCGCCGGGCTCAGCCACTCCAGGTGCAGGAAGCAGTCCTCGAACGTGGCGCGCGACAGGATGTCCTTCGTGCCCAGCGTTCCCGGATCGGTGGGCGCGCACATCGATCCATCGGGGGCAAGCGGCCAGTCCATCGGCTGGCCATCGGCCGCGCGCACCCAGTGCGTGCGGCCGAGTTCGGGGCCGTCCCAGAGCCGCATCGCATCGGCGGGCGGTGCGGGCGACCCGAGGAAGCGCTCGAACGGCGGCTCAGTCTCGGCGATCGCGTTGAGCGTGGTCCACGCGTTGGTGCTCCACGGCTCGCGGCCCCGGTCGTCGCGCATGCCGCGCATCGTGAGGGCGTAGACGCGGCCCGGCGCCAGGCCGTCGATCGCCAGCCGCACCTGCCGTCCGTCGGGCGAACGTTCCGCGCGTGCGACGTCGTGCGTCTTCGGATCCACCTTGGGCCCGCCGGACTGCTCGGTGGGGTCGTAGCGCCAGCTGCGGACCTGCCACCGGGCGCGGTCGGCGCCTAGCGCGGCATCGGTCGGTGCGGTGAGGGTCACCAGGAACCCGCCTGGCGTCGACTGCACGCGGAGCATCTCGAACGCGGCGGCGCGCGCCGCATCGGGACCGGCGGCCGGTTCCCACGCGGGTACCAGCCGTTCGAGACCGAACGTGTGGCCCTGGTGGTTCCAGTTTCCGTTGGAGCCGACGCCGCCCACGTAGAGCGCGCCGTCCTCGGGGCCCCACGCCAGCCGGTTCACGCCGGCCTCGATGCCCTGGCTCATCGGGAACACCGTGCCCTGGTAGCGCTCGCTGCCGTCGGGGTGCTGCAGCCGTTCGAGGAACACGCGCTGCACGCCGCCGTACGTGACGTCGCCCACGTAGAGCTGGCCGCGGTGCGGCCCGTCGGCGACGAGCACGGGCTCGCTCGGCGAGTTGCCGATCTCGCCGTGCGGGAACCACGCCACCGGCGGCTCGGCGGGCTCGCGTCCGTCGCGGCGCTCCTGGTGGCCGTAGAACGGGAGCGGGGCGTCGGGCGCTGCGCGCGGGCGCACGTGGTTCAGGCGGCTGGCAGGCATCCAGCTGCCCTGGTTGTCGCAGACGAAGAGCTCGCCGTCGACGCCGCGGCCTATGCCGTTCGGCGTGCGCAGGCCGCGTGCCTCGCGGCGCAGGTCGCCGCCCGCCGGCGCGATGCTCCACAGGCTTCCCGGGCCGTCGGGCGTCGCGAAGTCGCCGTCGGAGCCGGGCATGTAGGTGGAGAGCCCGCCGCGCAGCGGCACGCTGGTCGCAAACCACAGCCGCCCGCGGAACGGCACCAGGTTGAACGTGAACTCGTGGTAGTTGGCGCTCTGCGGCCATCCCGAGGCGAGCGCGTCGTAGCGCTCTGCTCGGTCGTAATGGTGATCGGGGCTCGCATCGACGAGGCGCGTGACCTCGCCGCGCTGCGTCACGACAAGCGCGCCGTCGACCCACGCGAGGCCGAGCGGCTCGGACAGCCCCTCGGCGCAGCGCTCGGCACGCGCGCAGCCGTTCGTCGGCGTGCCGGCGGGCGCGTCCTCGCCGCGCAGGTTCGAGAGGATCCACACGCGTCCGTCGCGCTGCCACTCGGCGACCGCCAGCCGGCCGTCCGGCAGGAAGCAGAGCGCACCGACCTGCGGCCGGACGTCGGGCGTTCGCACCTTCTCCAGCCGGTAGGCGGGGTGCGGTGCCACCAGCGGGATGCCGTCGCCGGGGCGGCGTTCGTCGCCGGCGAACGCCGCCCCCGCCACGGCATCCCGCGGGTGGCACCGCACCCCCCCTACCGGCGGGGGGACGTGCGAACGCCCCACTTCCGGCCGCAGGTCGGTGCGCAGTGCGTCCTGCCCGACGGCCGGG
>JBJTJU010000264.1:0-2376 GCA_046096165.1 Phycisphaerales bacterium
GCGGATGGGCGCGTCGAGCCCCAGCGTCCGCTGCAGGCTGCGCATGCCCACGGTCGGGTCGCCCGCGAACACCGTGAGCTCCGGCTGCCACTCCTGCTCCATGCCGCGCCGCGTCTCGCGGTCGTCGAGCTTGCCGAGCGCATGGATCTGGTCGCGCAGCGCGGCCGCGTCCTCGAAGCGCCGCTCCTCGGAGGCGCGCTCCATCTCGCCCTGCAGCTCGCGCACCAGCACGCTGCGCTTCGACCCGAGGAAGCGCAGGAAGCGGTCGACGTCGGCGCGGTAGCGCGCCACCGTCACGCGGTTGGCGCAGGGCGCGGTGCACTGGCCGATCGAGTGGAGCAGGCACGGGCGGAAGCGTCGGTTGGCCGGGTCGTCGGCCTTGATGTCGAGCTCGCTGGTGCGGTAGTGGTACACGCGCTGCATCACGGTCACGGCGCTGCGCTACGCTTGCACGCTGGTGAACGGGCCGAAGATGCGCGCGCCCTCGAAGCGCGGGTCGGACGGGTTGCGCGTCACGTACACGCCGGGGAACTGCTCGCGCACCGTGACGGCCAGGTACGGGAAGGTCTTGTCGTCCTTCAGCAGCTCGTTGAAGCGCGGCTTCAGGTCCTTGACCAGGCGCGACTCCAGCAGCAGCGCCTCCCACTCCGCCTCGCACTCCAGGACCTCGAAGTCCTCGACCACGTCGAGCATGGGCTGCTTGCGCGCCCCCAGGTCGGCGCTCGCGACGAAGTAGCTCGACACCCGGTCCGGCAGGCGGACCGCCTTCCCCACGTAGAGCACCACCCCCGCGGCATCCTTCATGAGGTACACCCCGGGCACGTCCGGCAGGGACCGTGCCTTCTCGGAAAGCAGCCGCAGGCGCTCGGGACGGGGGTCTTCGGGCATCCGCTGAAAATCCTATGGAGCCGGGGGGCCCCGGCAGCCGTATACTCCGGGACCCGGGCCGGGCTTCCGGCCGGGCACGAGCCACCCCTAACGGAGACCTTGATCCATGAAGAAGTTCGCCTTCCTGACCGCCGGCATCGCCGCCGCCCTCTGCTTCGCCGCCTGCAACTCGACCGAGAAGCAGAACACCGCCGCCGGCGCCGTCGGCAACAAGTCCGCCTGCTGCGCCGAGGCCGCCAAGTGCGACGCCAAGTGCACCAATGACGCCAAGACCTGCTCGAAGACCGACTGCTGCAAGAAGACCGACGCGAAGGCCGCCCCCGGCGCCGTGAGCGACAAGAAGGAAGGCTGCGCCAGCAGCTGCGGCACCACGAAGACCTCGGCGAAGAGCGACTGCTCGGCTGCCAAGAGCGAGTGCACCGCGACCAAGGCCGAGTGCGCCGCCACGAAGTCGGACTGCGCGAAGAGCTGCCCGATGACCGGAACCACCAAGGACGCCTCGATGGGCGCCGTCAGCGAGAAGAAGGACGGCTGCTGCAAGTCGTCCTGCACCAAGACGCAGGGCTGAGCCCTCCGTCCTGACCTGAACCTCCCGCACGCCCGTCCCCGGACGGGCGTGCGTGCTTTTTGCGCGCGCTGCCGCCCCGCCCGTGCGCGGGGTAGCCTCTCGCGCCGATGGCCACCACCCTGCTGCGAGGCGGCCGCGTCCTGTGCGCGGCCTCCGGAGTCGACCAGACCGCCGACGTCCTGCTTGCCGGGGGCCGCGTTGCCGCGGTGAGCGCGCGTCGCGGCGAGCTGGCCGCGGGCGACGCGCGGATCGTCGACTGCGACGGGCTCCTGGTGTGCCCGGGCCTCATCGACCCGCACGTGCACCTGCGCGAGCCGGGCGGCGAGCACAAGGAGACCATCGCCACCGGCACGGCCGCGGCGCTCGCCGGCGGGTTCTCGTCGGTGTGCTGCATGCCGAACACCTCGCCGTGCCTCGACTCGGCGCCGCTCGTCGAGTTCGTGCGCCTGCGGGCCCGGGAAGCGAACCACGCCCGCGTCTTCGTGGCCGGCGCCGCCACCGTGGGCCGCGCGGGCGAGCAGCTTGCGCCCATGGCGGCCATGGCCCGCGCCGGCGCCGTGGCCTTCACCGACGACGGCGAGGGCATCGCGAGCGCCCAGGTCATGCTGCGCGTCCTGCAGATGGCGAAGGCCGTGGGCCGGCCCTTCATGCAGCACTGCCAGGAGCCGAGCCTCACGCACGGCGCCGCCATGAACTCCGGCGTGCTGCAGGCGCGGCTCGGCCACGGCGGGTGGCCGTCGGTCGCCGAGGAGCTGATGCTGCAGCGCGACCTGATGCTGAACCGCGCCGTGGGCGCGCGCTACCACGCGCAGCACCTCTCGTCGGGCGGAAGCGCCGCGATCCTGCGCCGTGCGCGCGCCGAGGGCAACCCGGTCTCGGGCGAGGTCAGCCCGCACCACCTGCTCCTCACCGAGGAGGCC
>JBJTJU010000265.1:0-8134 GCA_046096165.1 Phycisphaerales bacterium
GCGTTCACGTTCACGCCGTTCGGGAAGAACACGTACGCGACGCGCACCGGCGGCACCGCGGGCGCGGCGCCGGCGGCCATCGCCGCGCGCCCCAGGATTCCGCGCGGCGCCATCGCGTCGAGCCACGGCAGCGCGATGACGGCACCGACACCCCGGAGCACGGTGCGGCGGTCGACGAGGGGCGAACGCATGCCCGCAGTCTAGGGCCGCCCGACGCCCGGACGGCGTTCACCGCACGCCATGCGCATCGGCCACGCGGTCGCCAACCGCCGCGCGGACGCGGCGCACGGTGCGGGCCCGGAGCTCCACCTGGTCGTAGGCCAGGTCGTCGCTTGCGAGCGCGGCACGCTCCATCTCGCTCGGGCCCGCATCGCCGGCCGCCGTGCCGAGCATGTCCCCGAACATGTCGGCCATGGCCCGGTCGGTCTTCGCCGACTGCGCGATCAGGCGCTCGGCGATTCCCTCGAACCGCGTCTGCGACTCGCCCCACGCGGCCGCGGCGGCGCCGCGCTGGTCCGGGGTGAGCGACGGATCGCCGAGCGCCGCGCCGATCGCCGCGTCGACGCGGTCCTGGGCGCGGTAGACCTCGGGGTGCAGCTGCCGCCGGACGCCCCGCCGGAACACCGCGCCCTGGGGACGCGGCATCGCCTCCGCCACCGCCTGGGTCGACGCGGCGAGCATCGCCTCGGCACGACGCGACACCTCGTCCACCTCGCGCTGGTACTCGGCCTGCGCCTTCTGGAAGCCCTCGAACGCCGCCATCCGGGCCGCGTTGCCGCCGGCCTCCGCCGCCTGCATCGCCTCCTGCGCGGCCACCATGCGCTCGACCATCCGCTCCGAACACGCGACAAGGTCGTTGACCGCCGCCGCCTGCGCGCCCCGCCAGTCGGCGAGCGGCCTGGCCGCCGCGCGGCGCGCGTCGGGCGAGCACGCGTCGGCCGCCCGGTCGAGGTCCGCATCGATCCAGCGGTTGCCGGTCATGCGCGCCTGCACCAGGAAGATCGATCCGCCCTCGACGGCACGGCGCACCGCCCGGCGCCCACGCTCGGCCTCGAGCGCCTCCGCCGGAATCGACGGGAACGCCGCGGCCACCGCATCGAACCATGCCATCTCGGCGGCCTCGCTGCGCCGGCCGATCGCCCGTCGCCGCTCGACCAGGCCGCGGCCGAGTCCGGGATCCTGCTCGGCCTGCTTGATGAACGACTTCATCTCGGAATCGACCTCGGCCGACGTCGCGACCAGGTCGTCGCACAGTTGGTTCCAGAGGGATGCCGACTCGTCCTGAATGCCCAGGCGCGCACGCACCGGTTCCAGGTCGGCGCGGCGGATCGTCCCCGCCGACACGATGCGCTCCATCATGTCCGGGCCGAAGGGATCGCCGTCCTCCCCGTCCTCGCCGTCCTCCGGCTGGTCGCCGCCCACCGCCGCGATCGACCGCGCCATGGCGCCGCGCATGACCGATTCGCCCGCAAACCGGGGGCCGCCCTCGTCGTCCGGGCGCCGCTTCCACGACTCGGACATCAACTTCATCTGCAGGGCTTCCTTGCCGAGCGCGGGGTCGGCAATCAGCGCAGCGAGTTCGGCGAGCACCGTGTTCGAGAGCTCCTGATCGCGCTGCAGCAGCGACATCCGAACCGAGGCCGCCGAGGGCGCTGCCGCGTCGCCCGTCTCCACCGCGCCGTCCGCCGCCGCGCCATCGACCGCCAGCGCCTCCAGGAGAAGCGCATCACGCTCCTCCGCCCACCGATCCAGGCGCGCGCGCACCTCGGGCGTGGCCCGATCGCCGAGCGCCGACGCCAGGCCCGCGGACGGATCGATGCCCCACAGGCCAAGCTGGTTCGCGGCCCGGCCGCGCACGCCGCGGATCCAGGGTGCGCCGACCTCCGCCGGCAGCATCGCCGCCACCTCGGCCGCCGCCGCCAGGCGACGCCGGACGAACTCCTCGGCCGGCGTGCCCTGCTCCAGCGCCTCCGCAGAGGCACGCTCCCACGCCATGACCCGCGCATCGATCCGTGCGCGCAGGGCCTCGTCGGCCGGCGCCCCGGTCGGCAGCGACGGGAAGGTCAGCGGCATCGACGGCTGGCCGCGGAGATCCTCGCGCGACGCGACGGCGATCCGGCGCCGGCGCACCAGTTCCTCGCGATCGACCGCGGCACGCGATGCATCGGATGCGGCCGTCGCGCGCATGGCTTCGAAGAGCGCACGCTCCGCCGCACGGACGTCGGTCGACACGCCCGCGGCACGCGCACGGAACGGCTCGAGCGCCGCCTCCTTCGCTGCCTCACGCTCCTCCCATGCGCGCTGCCACTCGGCAAGGCGAGCCTGGTAGGCCTCCGCCTCCGCCTCGGCCTCGGCTCCCGCCGCATGGACGACGCCCCCCGCCAACTCCTCCGCCTCCTGCATCGCGGGCACCTTCGCCAACGCCGCGGCCATCGAGGCCTGCAGCGGCCGGATGGTCTCGTCCCGCAGCCGCTGCCAGCGATCGACATAGGCATCGAACGCCGCCACCGCCGCGGCACGCGCCTCCGGCCCAGCCTCCATCGCCTGCAGCAGGCGCTCCAGGTCCTTCGAGCGGATGGGCGGCGGCGTCGCCGGCAGGTCCTGCGCGCGGGCCGTGCCCGGGGCAAGCGCGAGGGCGCCCACGAACGCGAGGACAAGCCACTTCCAACCCGCCATGCGCGCGGCGAATCGACTCGATCGAGACGTCTTCATCGTGCCTCCTCGGCGCGCCTCCGGCGAAACGCGTCGGACGCGAGGATATCTCCCACGAGTTCGGCAAACGACCCATGCACCCGCGCCCGTGCCGCCAGCGCATCGAGGAGCGCGTCGTCGGCGTCCGCGGTGCCTCGGCCGAGCGCGTAGACCAAGAGGTGCCGCGCGAGCGCGCGCTCGAAGGCGTCGCCCTCGGCGACCAGCTGCTCCACGCCCGAGACGCCCTCAAGCACGCGGCCATCCGGCAGCTCGGTCACGTCGTCGACCGCCAGTCCGTCGACCACGCTACGCACCCGGCCATCGGCATCGAAGCGCTCGAAGGCCAGGCCCACGGCATCCATGCGCACGTGGCACGAGGCGCAGTCGGGGTTCGAGCGGTGCAGCTCCATCAGTTCGCGCATGGAGCGGCCCGCGCGTCCGAGCGGGTCCTCGGGAATCTGCGGCACGCCGGGCGGCGGCGGCGCCGGCGGCACGTCAAGCAGCGCATCCAGCACCCAGCGCCCGCGCTTCACGGGGCTGGTACGCGTCGGGTTGCTGGTGGCCAGCAGGATGCTCGCATGCCCCAGGATGCCGCCCGGACGGCCGTCCGGACTCGCGCACTCGAACGCGTCGGTGCCGTCCGCAGGCGCCCACCCGTAGTGCGCGGCGAGCCGCCGCGACAGCGTCGTCGTCCGCGCCTGGAGCAGCGCGCGCAGCGGCCGGCGCCCGCGCACCACGTCGTCGAAGAGCCGCTCGGTCTCGCGCCGCATGTCGGCGACGAGCGCCGCATCGACCCCGGGGTACGCCTGTGCATCCAGCGACCTCGACTCCAGCCGGTCGATCCCCAGCCACTGCACCGCGAAGCGCTCGGCAAGGCTGGCGGCACGCGGATCGGCCAGCATGCGCGCCACGTGGTAACGCCTGCCTGCCTCGTCGTCGAGCTGCCCCGCGGCCACCGATGCGCGCAGTTCGGCGTCGGGGACGCTCGACCAGAGGAAGAACGCGACGCGCTCCGCGAGCGCCTTCGGCGGCAGGTCGCACGTCCCCTCGGCGCACGCCGGCTCGATCCGAAGCAGGAACCGCGGATCGACCATCATCGCCGTGGCAAGCGCCCGGAGCAGCCCGTCCCACGTGGGCTTCGGCCCTGCGGCACGCGTCGCGGTGGCCACCAGTTCCATCGCCTCGTCCGTCGACACCCCGCGCCGGAACAGGTCCTCGCCGAACACCATCGCCACGCGCGACAGCCGCACGCCCGCCGCGCCCGTTCCGCCGATCGCCGTGGCGCGGCGCTCGAACGCGGGATCCTCGACCACGCCGATCGGTCCGGTCACCGTGATCTCGGCCACCGCCAGGTTCCGGTCGCGCTGCGATGGATCGTCGGCCTTCGGGTTCCAGTAGTCGTTCAGGAACCGCACCGAGAACGCGTGCTCGCCGGCCGCCAGGTTCAGCTCGTGCGCAATCGTCGCCAGCACCGGCGCGGACACCGTCACGTCCTCGGCCGTCGCGCGGCGGCCATCGACCTCGAGCGCCGCGCGCACCGGGGCGTCGCCCGCCTGCTGGGCCGTGACGCGCGCCTCGATCCGGTAGCGACCGGCCCGCGGCAGGTCGAGCCGCGCCGAGAGCGTGCCCTGCGACGAGAGCCACGCGAGCTCCCCGCGCGAGTTGCCGCCCCCGCCTGCACGGACGAGCGAGCCCGCCTGCACCACCCGGCGGCGCTCGAGCGACGGCGGCAGCGCGATCCGCGCCGCCACGCGCTCGGCCGCGTCCATGTACTTCTCGACCAGGAGCGCCGGCAGCCCAAGCGTCGCCGCCGTCGTGTCGAAGCCCTCGCCCACGTCGTCGGCCGGCAGCAGTTCGTCCGGCGACAGCCCGTCGAGCGCAGCCGCGCCGAACACGTCGCGCACGGCACCGAGCCACTGGGCGCGGTTGAGCCGCCGCACCAGCGGCACCTCGCGCCAGGCGGGCGGCACCGCGCGGTCGATCGACGCGACGGCGGCGGCGTACTGCTCCTCGGACGGACGCTCGGGCTCGTCCTCGGGCGGCATGTCGCGGCGCGCCAGCCGCCGACGGACAGCCCGCAGGACATCCTCGGAGGCACGCCCATCCGAACACGCCAGCCGCAGGTCAAGTCCGCCCTTGGTCGTGATGCCCCCGTGGCAATCGATGCAGTGCGCGTCGAGGAGCGCCCCAAGCCCCTCCGGCAGCGCCACGTCCCCGGGCACGCCGGCGATCGCCGCCGCAAGCGCCCAGGCGGCCACCATCAGCCGCGCGCCTCCTGCGGGCGGAAGATCCGCTTGGCCGTCCGCCCGACGAGCTGGCACGAGACCGCATCGAACGATCCGCCCACGATGCCGCCCGCGATCGGCACGAGCCGCGACACCTTGGTCGCCCCCTTGGTGCCGGACTGGACGATCAGCTTGGTGCCGACCTCCTTCTGCACGGTGGTGATCGTGCGCTTGGAGGCCCCCTCGAGCGCCTTCAGCGCGAGCGTCCGCCCGGCCGCGATGCCCGCGCCCTTCAGGAGCCTCGAGGCGCCCGCGTCCCCCACCAGGGCGAGCAGCACCATGGTGCGGACCTTGTCCGACCGCGGGTCATGCCCGTAGATGCAGGCGATGGCCCCCACCATGCGGGCCTGGATGAGCCAGGACGCCGCCACCGAGCCCGGGATGGTGATCGGCAGCGTGATCGCCCCGCCGAGGCCGGCGATGAACCCGGCCGTGAAGTTCTTGGTCGTCTCCCAGCGGATCAGGGCGTCGACGCGCGTGTCGTCCGTGCCGTAGGAGAGGTCGAGCTTGTACCGCTCGGCCAGGTCCACCGCGCTCGAGAGCGGGGACAGCCCCCCGAGCGACTTCTGCGCGAGCCACTCGCTGAGGCGGAGGGCGTCCTTCGAGATCCGGGCGGTGTCCATCGCCCACAGGCTAACGGCGGCCGGGTCCGATCGCCGATGAAGGCGGCTGCGGTCGGAGACCGCACGCCGCGCGGCCGGGCCGGAGCCCACGCCCCGCGCGGCACCAGGCAGGCCTCAGGAGGAGGAACACCGATGTCATCGCATGCACCGACGGGGAACGGGTGGCGGTTCCCGATGGGACTCGTCGCCTCGAACGGGTTCGGCATGTTCGTCCTGGGGATCGCGCTCGCCCTCGGCGGGGCCTACGGTGCGCAGGCGCTCTCGCGCGCCATCGTCGCCAGCCGCGTGACGAGCAGCATCAGCGTCAAGGGCTCGGCGATGCTCGACGTGCGCTCGGACGCCGCCACGTGGAGCTCGACCGTCAAGGTCCAGGGCGCCACGCGCGAGCAGGCCTACCTGCGCCTGAGCGAGGCCGTCGAGCGCGTGCAGCGTGCCGTCGAGTCCGGCGGCTTCGCGAAGGAGGAGCTTCGCATCTCGGCCATCGCCACCACGGCGGTGAAGCGACGAAACGACAAGGGCGAGGAGACCAACGACATCGAGGCGTACGCACTCTCGCAGTCGGTGGCCGTCCACACCATGAAGGTCGAGGCCGTCGAGGCGCTGTCGCGCAGCATCACCGCGCTGATCCGCGACGGCGTGCCGATCGAGAGCGGCGCGCCGAGCTACACCATCTCGGCCATCGAGTCGCAGAAGATGAAGCTCCTCGACGAGGCCACGCGCAACGCCATGGAACGCGCGCGCACGCTCGCCGACGGCAGCGGCTCGCGCGTGGGCCGGCTGATCAACGCCAGCCAGGGCGTGATCCAGGTGCTGGCGCGCGGCGCGATCGACGGCGGCGAATGGGGCCAGTACGACACCTCGACCATCGACAAGACGCTGCGCGTGGTGGTGAGCCTCGAGTACGCGGTCGAGTGAGCGCCTACACGACCAGCATCGCATCGCCGAAGCTGTAGAACCGGTAGCCCTCGCGCTGCGCCAGCGCGTAGAGCTCCTTCAGCCGCTCGAGCCCCACGAACGCACCCACCAGCGCGAGCAGCGTGCTGCGCGGCAGGTGGAAGTTCGTGATCATCGCGTCGACGTGGCGGAAGCGGTGGCCCGGCGCGATCAGGATCGACGTCTCCCCGCTCCAGCCGCCGGCCGGCGCGGGGTCGGGAAGCGACTCCAGCGCACGCACCGTGGTGGTGCCGACCGCGACGATGCGCGGCCGCGGTCGCGCGGCAAGCATCGCCGCGGTCGACGCGGGAACCGACATCCGCTCCGAGTGCATCGGGTGCGCCGAGAGCGTCCCGGCATCGACGGGCTTGAACGTCCCCGCGCCGACATGCAGCACGATCTCCTCGCGCCGCACGACCGAGGCGGCGAGTGACGCGAGCAGCCCCACCGTGAAGTGGAGCCCTGCGGTCGGCGCCGCCACCGACCCGCGCGCCGTGGCATCGGCGTACACGCACTCGTACTCGCGGCGGTCGGCGTCGTCGTCGCCCGGCTCGTGCCGCACCTCGCGCGCCTTCAGGATGTAGGGAGGAAGCGGCGTCCAGCCGGAACGTTCGATGATCTCGGCCTCCGACCCGCCGGCGGGCCCGGCCTCCAGGCGCACGCGCCACGCCTCGGCATCGCGCGCCACCAGCCGCACCGCATCGCCCGTCACGCCATGCGGACCGACGAGCGGCAGGCGCTCGCCGGCCGAGTATCGCTTTGCGCGGCGCAGCATCATCCGCCAGCATCCGTCCGCACACGGCTCGAGCAGCAGCCCCTCGGTGCCCTCCATGCGGAGGCGCGCCCGCAGCACGCTCGAGCGGTTGACCACCATCGCGTCGCCCGCGCCGATCCAGCGCCCGAGGTCCCGCACGTGGGCGTGCTCCACCGTGCCGCGGGCGCGGTCGACCACCATGAGCCGCGCGGCATCGCGCGGGTGCGCGGGCTCGGTCGCCACGTGCACCGGGTCGAAGGGGTAGTCGAGGAGCTCGGCGGGAAGGTCCTGCATGGGAAGACCGCTCAGGCCGTCGCCGGCGGCACGCTGGTGAGCGTCGTCGGCGACGACCGCCGCGCCCCGCGCGCCCACGCGCCGAAGTCCATGGTCTTGCCGCCGGGCAGCTGCACTTCCAGGATCCGCACCGCGCCCTGCCCGCACCACAGCGTGCCGTCCGGCTCGAGCGTCCCCGCGGGGCGCACGGATCCCGCGGGCGCGTCCCCCTCGACTTCCTCGCACCGGCGCAGCACCAGCGCGCGCCCATCGACCTCCGCCGCGCACCCGGGCCACGGATTCAGCCCGTTCACCCGCGCCCGCACGCGCGAGGCGGCCATCGAGAGGTCCACCCACGCCTCCGCGCGCGAGAGCTTGCGCGCCCTCGTCGCGCACGACTCGTCCTGCACCACGGGCGCCGCGGTGCCCGCCAGCCACTGCGCCAGCACGCCGGACACCACGTCGGGCCCGAGCGCCGCCAGCGCATCGTGCAGCTCGCCCGAGGTCTCGCGCGGCCCGATCGCCCGAGGTGCCTCGGCATAGACCACGCCCGCATCCATCCGCTCGGCCAGCGA
>JBJTJU010000266.1:0-7742 GCA_046096165.1 Phycisphaerales bacterium
CGGCCGCGACCACCTCGACTGCGGAAGCGTCGCAAGCCCGAACCGCGAGACCGAGGCCATGAAGGACGGCACCGACGCGGTGAGCGACTGGGCGATCCTGAACTTCGCGGTGAACATCGCGAGCGGCGCCAGCTGGACCAGCTTCCACCACGGCGGCGGCGTGGGCATCGGCTTCAGCCAGCACGCCGGCCAGGTGATCGTCGCCGACGGCACCCCGGAGGCGGCAAGGCGCCTGGAGCGCGTCCTCACGAACGACCCGATGATGGGGGTCTTCCGACATGCCGACGCTGGCTACGACCTCGCGCGCGACTGCGCGACGCGGCTCGGCGTCAAGATCCCGATGGCCTGACCATGGCCAACGTGATCTGCATGAAGTGGGGGAAGAAGTACGGGCCCGAGTACGCCAACCGGCTGGCCTCGATGGTGCGCCGCCACCTCAAGCGCCCGCACCGCTTCGTGTGCATGACCGACGACCCGTCGGGGCTCGATGCGGGGATCGACGCGCGCCCCCTGCCCGACTTCGACGACCCGGGCGGACCCGAGCGCGGCTGGCGCAAGATCTCGACCTTCCGGCGGCCGCTCTTCGACCTTGAGGGTCCCACGTTGTTCATCGACCTCGACGTCGTGGTGGTCGGGCCGCTCGACGCGTTCTTCGACCACCCCGGCGAGTTCGTCATCATCAAGGACTGGAAGCGGCCGTGGCGGCCGACGGGCAATTCATCGGTGTACCGCTTCGAGGCCGGCGCGCACCCGGAGATCCTGGACCGCTTCATGCGCGAGCACGCGCAGGTCCGGCGCGAGGTGCGCAACGAGCAGGAGTACATCTCGCGCGAGCTGCACCGGGCCGGCAAGCTCGGCTACTGGCCGAAGGAGTGGTGCGTGAGCTTCAAGTACGGGTGCATGGCGCGCTTCCCCGCGTGCTGGTGGACCACGCCGCGCAAGCCGACGGGCGCGCGCATCGTGGTCTTCCACGGCCACCCGAACCCACCCGACGCGATCGCGGGCCGCAGCATCAAGCTCACGCGCCACGTGCGGCCGACGCCGTGGGTGGCCGAGGAGTGGCGCTGACCCTCAGGCCGTCGCGCGGCGCAGGCGGTCGACCACCGCGCGCCACAGGCCGTCGGCCGAGGGCGGGCTCTCGATGACGATGCGCGCGCAGCCGAGGGCGTCGGCCGAGCGCAGCGCGTCGTAGAGGGCGCCCGCGTAGAGACGCGCGTCGCGCGGCATCGAGATCGCCGTGTGCGGGCCCGGCACGTGGGTGGCGTCGAAGCAGAGCACCGCGCAGGGGACGTTCGCCTCGGCGAGCGCGCCGCGCACGCCGCCGACGGGCGCCAGCGACGCCGGGGTGCGCGGGGCGTAGTGGCGCGCGGCGGTGCCGGGGCTTGCGTCCTGCGTGTCGATCACCGGCGCCTCCACCTCGCCGAGGATCGACCGCAGCGACTCGAGCGTCACCGTGCCGGGCCGCAGCAGCCGTGGCACGCGGCCGGAGAGGTCGATCACCGTGCTCTCGAGGCCGAACTCGCTGCGGCCGCCGTCCAGGATGATGAGGTCGTCCTCGCCGGCGAAGTCCTCTGCGACGTGGCGCGCAAGCGTCGGGCTTACGTGCCCGGAGCGGTTGGCGCTCGGGGCGCTGACGGAGGCGCCGCCCAGCTCCTCGAGCAGTCGCCGCGCCACCGGATGGCTCGGGGAACGCACCGCGATGGTCTCCAGCCCGCCGACCGCGGCCGGCGGCACCACCGCGCGGCGCGGCACCACCAGCGTGAGCGGTCCCGGCCACAGGCGCGAGGCCAGCTCGTCGCAGCGCGGGCACCAGCTCTCCACCACGGTGCGCGCGCTCGGCGCATCCAGGACGTGCGCGATCAGCGGATTGCCCGCCGGGCGGCGCTTCAGCCGGTAGACCTCGGAGATGCCGCCGGGGTCGAGCGTCAGCGCGCCCAGGCCGTACACCGTCTCGGTGGGGAACGCGACCGCGAACCCCGAGCGCATGGCCTCGGCGGCGATCTCGATGGACGTGTCGGTTGGCTCGAGGATCGTCGGCATCGGGCTCAGCCGGGCGGCGCCGCGTCGACCACGCGCAGCTCGATGCGGTTTCGCTCGAGCGCCGTGCCCATCGCCGCGTGCAGGTTGGCGATCGACACGTTGTAGTCGGCGAGCGCGGCGGCCTCGGCCACCTGCGCGATGGCCAGGCCGTCCTGGCGGAAGAACTTGAGCGCCAGGAACTCAGGCGTCAGCTGCGGGATGCTCTCCTCGTCGACGGCGAGGGCGCGCATGTTCTCCGCGGCGGCGAGCCGCTGCGCGCGCGTCTGCGAGATGAGCCGGTACGCGGCCGCGGCGTCCTGCAGTGCGTTGCGCACGTCGAGCACCGCGCCCTGGATGGCGGTCTTGTAGACAATCACCGCGCGCGAGCGAGCCAGGCGCGCGCGGCGGAAGTCGGCCTCGGCGGCGCGGTTTCCGATCGGCTGGCGGAAGGTGGCGCCGAGGGCCCACTCGATCTGGTCGCTGTCGCCGAGGTTCTGCCACGCGTCGCCGACGCCGGCATCGAGGCCGTAGAGCGCACCGCTGGCCAGCAGGTCCAGGACCGGCAGCCGCCCGTTGTCGGCGACGTCGACGCCGATCGACGCATCATCGCTCGAGAGGAGCGCCGCCGCGATGGACGGGTTCTGCGCCATGAGCGTGCCCATGGCATCGGCCGTGCTGTAGCTCAGCGCCTGGTCGACCGGCGTGTCGATGGTGACGAGCGTCTCGCTGCCGCCGACCGGCAGGCGCGGGTCGTTCATCGCACGCTTCAGCTCGTTGACCGCGCGCTGCAGGTCGCGCTCGGCGCGGATCACCGCGGCGCGGCGGTCCTCGACCTTCGCGACCGCGTCGGCGTACTGGGCGAGCGACGTGTCGTACTCGCGCCGGCGCTCGAGCACGGCGCGCACGGCCTCGCCCACGTCGAGCAGCCACCGCGCGCTCACGAGCCGCTGACGCGCCACGTACACCTGCCAGTAGAGGGCCTCGGTGCGCGCGACGGTGTCGATGAGCGACCGCCGCATCTCCTGCAGGCCGCGCCGGTCCTGGTTTCGCGCGATGCGCAGGTTGGCCAGGTTGACGTCGGTGCCGAAGTTCCGCAGGAGCGGCTGGCTCAGGGTCAGGTTGACCGAGTTCAGGTACGACGGGTTCGGGGAGATCCGGTCCTGCGGGTCGGAGAAGTTCTGCCCCTGCATCCGCGAGGACACGGACAGGTTGGCGCCGGTCGAGAAGCGCTGCTCGAAGCCGGCCTCCATGTTCCAGATGCTCTGGTCGGCGGTGGGGTTCAGCAGGAACCCGCCGCCCCCGCCCCCGAGGGTCAGGGTGGGCTGGGGAATGTTGCTGCGGCGGTAGCCGCCGCTGGCGAAGAGCACCGAGTCGAAGACCGCCTCGGCCTTGACGATCTCGGTCTGGACGATGGCCTCGTCGAGCCGGGCCTGCTGCACCCCGAGGTTGTTGCGCACGGCCGAGGAAATGGCCTGCTGGAGGGTCAGGACGACCTCCCGGGGGGCCTTTCCGTCGAGGTCCGGACCCACGTCCAGGCCGATTCCGGCGTCCGTGGCCTGCGGCCCCAGGGCGTCGAGCGCCTCGCGGCGGCCCTTCAGGCTCTCAAAGACCGAGCTCCGCTCCGCCACGACCTCGGTCCGGGGGGCAGCCAGGGTGGCCTCGCTCGCCTCCCGGGCGAGGGTCGCATCGAGCGACCGCTGCAGTTCGGCATCGGCGTCCCTGCGGAGGGCGTCCTGGCACCCGCCCGCGGCGAGGGCGGCAAGGAGGGCGGCGATCGTCGGGGCCGGGAAACGGGCCGGGCGGCTCGGCATCGCCCAAGTGTATCCCCGGACCTGTACACTTCCCGCCATGCTGCATGGACGCACACCCGCAAGGATGCGGGGCGCCGCTGGCACGATGCTGGCTTCGGCGACCCTGCTCACCCTCTCGCCTCTCTTCATCGCTTCGCCGTCGCTGGCGCAGGCGGCATCGACGTCACCGTCGTGGGCCGTCGTCACCGGCAACGCGGTGAACGTGCGCTCGGGCCCGAGCGCGCAGAGCGCCTACGCCTTCGGCAAGCTGCGCCAGGGCGACGTGGTGCGCATCGTGCGCGAGGAGTTCGGATGGGCGCGCATCGCGCCCGAGGGCGCCGCGTTCGGCGAGGTCTTCGCGTACGTGCCGGCGGACCGGCGCGTCTCGCTCTCCGCCGACGGCAAGACCGCCACCGTGACCGCGCGCACCGAGTTGCGCGCGCCGAACATGGAGGCAGGCGGCTCGCCCGACAAGAGCTGGAAGCAGATCGGCTCCGTCGACCAGGGCGCGACGCTCTCGGTCCTCGGCGACGTGAAGGGCGAGCGCGAGACCGTCTACAAGGTGCGCGTGCCCGGCTCCGCCGAGGCGTGGGTCAACATGACCTTCCTGCGCACCGCGACCGAGGCCGAGGCCGCCGCGGCCGTCGCCGCGGCGAACGCCGCCGCAAGCGCTGCGCCCGCCGCCACGATCGCACCTGCCGCACCGACGCCGGCCGCCATCGACACGGGGCTCGTCGAGACCGTGCCCGGCACGCCCGCGCGGGTCGCCGCACCGGTGAATGCGCCGGCCTCCGGCGCCGCGTCGCCCGCGCCGATCTCGCCCGACATCGCGAACTCCCCCGCGATCCCGCCGCTCATGGGCCAGCCCGCGCCGGTCGCCGAGACGGTCGAGCTCGGCACGGCGCGCCCCGCCGCTCCGAAGGCGGCGCCCGCGCCGAAGTTCGTCTCCAAGCGCGCCAAGCTCGATGACCTCGAGCAGCAGTTCCAGCTCGTGCGCGCGCAGCCCGAGGCGAGCGCCGAGTTCGCCGCGCTCAAGGCCAAGTACGACGAGCTCGTCGATGCCACCGAGCAGACCAGCTCGGTGCGGTCGGTGGCGAGCGCCCGCTCGCAGCAGCTCACGCTCCTCGCCGAGACCCAGGCCTCGATGCAGGTCCTCGAGTCGAAGAAGGCGCAGTCGGACAGGAACCGCGTCGAGATCGCCAAGCTCGTCCTGGACATCCAGCGCCGCGCCGACTTCACCGCGATCGGCGTCCTGAACGCGAGCGCCGTCTACGACGGCAACCGCCTGCCCGAGCTCTACCGCCTGTGCGACCCGATGACGGGTGCCACCATCGCCTACGTCGAGCCCAACCCCGACATCGCGATGGGCCCGATGCTCGGCACGCTCGTCGGCGTCAAGGGCGGCACGCAGTACGACCCGGCGCTGCGCGTCACGGTCATCTCGCCGCTCTCGATGGACCTCCTCACGCTGCGCGACAAGCCGCAGGTGACGAAGTCCGAGGAAACCCGCCCGATCTCGGAGGCCGGCACCATCGCGCCGGCGAACACCGTGGTCGACGGCGGGCCGTGCCCCGAGGAGCAGGCCACGCCGCCCACGGCCGAGCCGGCGTCCGACGCACCGGTCGAGAAGCCCTGACCACCTATACTCCTCCCCTTCGGGGGCGCTAGCTCAATTGGAAGAGCACCGCCTTTGCAAGGCGGGGGTTACCGGTTCGACCCCGGTGCGCTCCACTCACGTCCGGCCCGGCCGCTCACCCCGCGGCCACGGCACGCAGCGCGGCCACGGCCGCCACGGCTGCGGTCTCGACGCGCAGGATGCCCTCGCCGAGGTCGACGGCCTGCGCGCCGAGTGAGCGCATCGCGTCCAGCTCGCGGGGCGAGAACCCGCCCTCAGGGCCGATCGCCACCGCGAACCGCGCCCCCCGCACGCCCCCGAGCGGCGCGCCCCCGGGCTCCGCAACCAGGACCACGCGCCCCTCCGCCGCGCACGCCCGGACGAAGTTCTCCGCGGACGCGGCCTCCCCGAGCGCGGGCACCCAGGCGCCGCGGCGCTGCTTGCATGATTCGAGCAGGATGCGCGCGGCCCGCGGGCGGTTCACCGCCGACGCATCCACCACGCCATGGTCGGTCTCCAGGGGCACGACCGCGCCCACGCCGAGCTGCCCGAGCATGTCGAGCGCCGTCGACCATCGGTCGCCCTTCGGAGGCGCCAGCCCCACCACGATGTCTGGCGCCGGGCGCGGCATGCGCGCGGTCGACTCCACGCGCACCACGGGGCCGCCGTCGCGGTCCCGGTCGCCGGTGAGCGCCGCGTCGGCGCGTCCGCCGGCACCGTCGAAGAGCGTCACGCGGTCGCCCGCGCCGAGGCGGCGCACGCCGATCGCGTGCTTCGCCTCGTCGCGGTCGAGGGACACGAGGTCGCCGACGGCGGGAAGCACCGGCACGTGGAACCAAGGGCAGCTCATGGCGCAGCCTCCGGGGTGGGTGCAGCGAGGTAGACGTCGAAGCGCACCGTGCGTCCCTCCGCCTGCATCGACGGCGCGTCCGCGAGGACCGGCGCGTCGTCCGCGCGCTTCACCACCGTGCGCATGCGTGCCGCACGGCGCGCCGCCGCGAGCAGATCCTGGGCGTCCGGGTCATCGCCGACCGCCGCGCGCAGCACCTGGACTTCCTTGCGCGGCAGCGCGCTCGCGCGGCGCTTGGGCGGGAACATCGGGTCGACGAGCACCGCGTCGAACGAGCCGGGTGCGAGCACGGTGCGCGCGTCCCCTTCCTCGAAGCGCAGCCGTGCCAGCGCGGCGCGGTCGATGCGCGGGTCGCCGGCCGCGCGCCCGAGGCCGTCTTGGCAGAGCCGCGCCACCGCCGGCGAACGCTCGAACGCCGTGACCTCGAAGCCCGCGAGCGCCAGCCTCCAGGCGTCGCCCAGGAGGCCTGCCGTCGCGTCGGCGACCGTGCGCACCCGGCCGCCCATCGCGCGCACCAGGGGGCTGCGCGACAGTCCGCGCGCGTCGATCGCCGCGAGGTCGACGTGGATCCCGGTGCCGGGCCGGTCGTCGCGGGCACGCAGCTCGAGCACGCCCACGTGCACTTCCAGCACGAGTCCGTCGGCGTCGGCAGGCGGTCGCCACTGCATCGGGCGTGTTCTACCGCGGCGGGCGCCGCGCGGCACGAGGCGTAGACTGATGCCGATGACTCCGCGCGCCCCCGTCTTCGGCAACATCCTGGAGATGATCGGCAACACGCCGATGCTCGAGCTCAAGCGCCTGGACACCGGGCCATGCCGGCTGTTCGTGAAGATGGAGTCGCTGAACCCCGGCAACTCGATCAAGGACCGCATCGCCGTGCGCATGATCGAGGCCGCCGAGCAGGACGGGCGCCTGAAGCCGGGCGGCCACGTGGTCGAGGCCACCGCCGGCAACACCGGCCTGGCCCTGGCGCTGGTGGCCGCGCAGAAGGGCTACACGCTCACCGTGGTGGTGCCCGACAAGATGAGCGACGAGAAGATCAGCCACCTTCGCGCCATGGGCGCCGAGGTGGTGCTGACGCGAAGCGACGTCGCCAAGGGGCACCCCGAGTACTACCAGGACGTCGCCGAAAGGATCGCCGCCGGCCGGCCGAACACGCTCTTCATCAACCAGTTCGCCAACCCCGCCAACGCGCAGGCGCACGAAGAGACCACCGCCCCCGAGATCTGGGAGCAGATGGGCGGCAAGGTCGACGCGCTGGTGGCGGGCGTCGGCTCGGGCGGCACCATCAGCGGCATCGGCCGCTACCTGAAGGCGCGCAACCCGAACGTCGAGATCGTGCTTGCCGACCCGGCGGGCTCGATCCTGGCGCCGCTCGTCAACGAGGGCCGGCACGTCGACCCCGGCAGCTGGCTCGTGGAGGGGATCGGCGAGGACTTCGTCCCCTCGATCTGCGACCTGAAGCTCG
>JBJTJU010000267.1:0-3612 GCA_046096165.1 Phycisphaerales bacterium
TCCTTCTGCAGCTTGTCGTACTCGGCGCCCGAGACGTTCATGAGCGCGGAGACCTCGTCGTCGGTCGGGCGGCGGCCGTGGGTGAGCTCGAACTCCTTGCGGACCTTCTCGAGCTTCGCGGTGCGGCTGCGCACCAGGCGCGGCACCCAGTCCATCGAGCGCAGCTCGTCGAAGATGGCGCCGCGGATGCGGGGCGCGCAGTAGGTCTCGAACTTCACGCCGCGGGCGGGGTCGAACGCGTCGATCGCGTCCATGAGGCCGAACAGCCCGGCGCTCATCAGGTCGTTGACGTCAACCTCGCTCGGCAGGCGCGTGTGCATGCGCTCGGCGGTGAAGCGGACGACCTCGTAGTAACGCTCGATGAGGCGGTTGCGCAGGTCCTGCACGCGCGCCGAGTCGTTGCGCGCGCGGGCATCGCCGTAGGCGGTCCAGAGCGCGTCGTGCGTCGCGGGAACGCGCGGGGCCACCACCTCGACCACGCGCACGGGGGCCGGCGGCGGCGCGGACGGGCGCACGGCGGTGACCGGGGCCTTGGGCGCGGTGCGCGAGGCTGCGGGCCGGGCGGACGTCGCCGCGCGTGCGGCGGGCCGCGCGGGCGCGGGGCGGCTCGTGGCGGCGCGGGCGGGTGCACGCGCAGGCTTGGCGGCCGGCCGCGGTGCGACAGCCACGGCCGATGACCGGGCGGCGCCTCGCTTGGGTGCGGGCTGGGACAAACGCTTCGATGCGCTGGTGGTCGTCTGCCGTGACGACCCCCGCGCCTGGCTCTTCGACATCGGTCGCTCCTTGACCTGCGAGAAGAGAGTGCGGAAAGCACGTTGACCGGGTTCGGCGGATCCCCGCCTGGCCCGATCGCGATGAAGGGCGCCGGTGTCCCGCCGACCGGGACAGACCACCGTCACCCGTTGGACCCCAGCATCCATGCCGGGGGTGCCTTGACGACGTCGATCCGTGACGAACGCCTCGGCGGGTCCAATATAACAAGCCCCCACCCCCGCCTGCAAGGGGAAAAGTCGGAGGTCAGCGAATCATTTTCACCTTGGCATCGACGCGCCGGTGATGGCGGCGCCACCCATGGCCGCGGCCATCGCCCCCGCCACGCGCACACCGAGGCGCGCCGCGAGCGCCGAGAAGAGGTCGGGCCGGGCCGAGGGCTCCGGCAGGCCGGCAAGCGACCCCTCGATCCGCCGGATGGCACGCGCCGCGGGCGACCCGGGTTCCGCCGCCAGCAGCGGACGCCCGGCGCGCACCGCGCGGCGCACCGCCGCGTCGTCGGGCACCGGGCCGGCGTCCTGCACCTCGACCTCGAGGTGACGCGCGACGGCACGCCGCAGGCGCTCGACCGCGCGCGCACCGTCGGCGGCGTCCGTCGCCATCGAGCACGCGACGTTCCACCCCGTGCGGCGTCCACCGCGCATGCACGCCTTCATGAACCCGTAGGCATCGGTGAGCGCCGTCGGCTCCGGCGTCGTGACCATGAGCACGCGGTCCGCGGCGCCGGCAAGCTCGAGCGTCCCCGCGCCGATCCCTGCACCGAGGTCGAGCACCATGAGGTCGACGTGCGACGCAACGTGCGAGAGTCCCTCGACGAGTCGCTGTCGCTGCGCCGGCGGAAGATCCGCCATCCGCGCGAGGCCCGACGCACCGCCGAGGAGCCACATGCGCGGCGCCACCGCGACGAAGCACTCCGCGAGCGTCACGCGTCCGCCAAGCCATTCGGCGGCGGAATGCGCCGGCCGAACGCCGGCCATGATGTCGAGGTTCGCCATGCCGAGGTCGGCGTCGACGAGCACCGTGCGAACGCCCCGCTCCGCCGCAGCCATCGCGATGCCGAGCGCCACGGTGCTCTTGCCCACCCCGCCCTTGCCGCTCGCCACGGCGATCGTGCGCGCGAGGCGCACCGGGCCAGCACCGGCCGCTGGACGATCCCCCGCAACCACCGGGCGATCGCGCACACCGCCGAGTCCGGCGGCCGATGCACGGGCGCGGAGCTCGCGGGCCTGCTCGTCCATCAGCCGCGCCTGCCGGCCTCCATGGATGCGTCGGCCGCCGTCACCGGCGCGACGGACGGCGCCGGCCCGACGAGCCGCTCGGCGAAGGTCCGCGCATCGGCACGCTCGAGGTCGTCCGGCACGCCCTGCCCGGTCGTGAACCACGCCGCGGGACGGTCGCTGCGCCGCACCGCGCTCACCAGCGCACCGAGCCCCTCGCTCTCATCGAGCTTGCTGAGCACCACGCGCGTCGGCGCGACGGCACGGAACGCATCCGCCGACTCCGACAGCGTGCCCGCCGAGGCCGACCCCGGCAGCACGAGGAGCGACTCGTCGGCGCGCACGGCGCGCACGGTCTCGGCCACCTCGCCGATCCGCATCGCGTCGCGGTGCCCGCGCCCCGGGGTGTCGACCAGGACCACGTCGCAGTCGGCCAGCCGGGCAAGCGCCTCCGCCGCGGACGCGGGGCCATACGCTGCCTGGACAGGCGCATTGATGATGCTGCCGTAGGTGCGCAGCTGTTCGACCGCGCCGACGCGGAACGCGTCCGCCGCCACGATCCCGACGCGCAGCCGCCGATCGACACGCCACGACGCCGCCAGCTTCGCGAGCGTGGTGGTCTTGCCGACGCCGGTTGGCCCGGCGAGCGCCACGACCCACGGCCGGCCCAGGCTTCCGACGGGCACGGGATCGGCCGGCGCATCGACCGGGAGCAGCTCGCTCACGGCCTGCACCGCGGCGGCGTGCATCAGCGCCGCGGCCTCGTCGGCGCGTGCGCCGTCGAGGCGGTCCTCGACGCGTGCGATGACCCACTGCACGAGTTCCGGCGCAAGCGCCTGCGCCCGCAGCCGCGCCCCGAGCCGCGCGACGGCCGCGTTGGTCGCAGGTCCCGGCTGGGCACGCACCACCGCCTCCGCCTCGGCGTGCGCCAGGCGCGCCGCGACGACCGCGCGCGCCAGAGCCTCGCGCGCGGCGCGCCGCGCGCGCACCGAGGACCCCGCCGCGTCCACCACCACCTCGAAGGCGGGGCGGGCACGGCGGCCGACCCCGCGGCGCGGCCCCGCCTGCAGCACGGGGACCTCCATCCCATGGGCGCGGCGGGCGGCGGAGATGGCCTCCGCCAGGGTGTCTGCGATGTAGCGAACGCGGGTCATGCCGCGGCCTCCTGGGGTTGGGCGGCGAGTTCGGCCTCGCCGATCCGGTCGATGTCGATGCCGCGCACGAGCTCGTCGAACGAGAGCACGGCGCTGCCGGGGATGTGGGGCGCGACCAGGCGGGCGAGCGCGGCGCGCGCGGCGCGCGAGCTGACGACCACGACGGGAAGCCCCGCGGCGGCAAGCGGACGTGCCGCCGCGGCGACGGCCTGGACCACGCGGGTTGCGTCGGCCGGCACGAGCGCGATCGACGGCTCGCCGTCCCCGTCGTGCACGCCGGCAGCGACCAAGGCATCGAGCGCCGCCCCCGCCACGACGCAGGCGAGCACCGGGCGGCCGTCGTCGTCCGGGCGCGCGTACTGCTGGCAGATGGTGCGCCGCAGCGCAAGCCGTGCCGCCTCGGCGAGCGCATGCGGATCGCGCGAGCGGCGCGAGGCATCGGCCACGGCCTCGAGCACGGCCTCCAGGTC
>JBJTJU010000268.1:0-4633 GCA_046096165.1 Phycisphaerales bacterium
CGCGGCCGCAAGGTCTACGGCGGCCAGAAGCACTACCTGCCGCTGCGCATCAACCACTCCGGCGTGATGCCCATCATCTTCGCCAGCTCGCTGATGATCTTCCCGTCGGCGCTGTTCGGCGCGTGGGACAACGCGGTGGCCCAGGACTCGGCATGGAAGTCGGTGACCGGCTTCCTGTCGCGCGAGAGCCAGACCGGCACCTTCCCGTACATCGTGTGCGAGATCGCCATGATCTACGCGTTCGCGTACTTCTGGACCACGGTCCAGATGAGCCCGGACGACATGGCCAAGCAGCTCAAGGAGCACGGCTCGTTCATTCCCGGCCTGCGCCCGGGCGCCCGCACGGCGGAGTACCTGCAGACCGTGCTGACGCGCATCACCTACGTCGGCGCCGGCTTCCTGGCGCTCATCGCGGTGATCCCGACGCTCGTCACCAACGCCATGGGCATCCCGTTCCAGGTGTCGCAGTTCCTGGGCGGCACGGGCCTGCTGATCGTCGTCTCCGTGGGCCTGGACCTGATCCAGCGCCGCGAGGCCAACCTGGTCATGCGCAACTACGAGGGCTTCCTCGGCCAGGGCGGCGACGCCCGCGGCAGCCGCCTCAGGAGCGTCCGCGAGTGACCCAGCTGGTGGCCGAGTCCCGCACCGAGCGGCGCGCCGACGCGCGCGAGCTGCGCCACGGCGCGATCGCGCTGCGCACGGCCGCCGAGATCGAGGCGATCGCCCGGGCGGGCAGCGCCGTCGCGGCGAGCCTCGAGGCCGCCGAGCGCGCCGTCCGCGCGGGTGCCACCACCGCAGCCATCGATGCCGCCGTCCGCGAGGCCATCGCGGGCCAGGGCGGCGAGGCAGCATTCCTCGGCTACCCGCACGCCTCCGGCGGCGCGGCGTTCCCCGCGGCCTGCTGCGTCAGCGTCGGCAACGAGGTCGTGCACGGCGTGCCCGGCACGCGCGTCCTGCGCGCGGGCGAACTGGTCAAGATCGACGTCGGCGTCCGCCTCGACGGCTGGTGCGCCGACGCGGCCGTCGCGGTGCAGGTCCCCGGCGCGGAGGACCCGGCGCTCGCTGCGCTGGTGGCCGACGCGTGGGAGGCGCTGCACGCCGGGATCTCGGCGATGCAGCCCGGAGCCCGCTGGAGCGACGTGGCCGCGCGCATGCAGCGCGTGGCCGTCGAGCGCGGGCACGGCATGGTCGACGGATGGCACGGGCACGGCATCGGCCGCGGCGTGCACGAGGCGCCGCAGGCGCCTTCGCTCGTCTCGGCCGGCCTGCGTGCCGAGCGCGACTTCACGCTGCTTCCCGGCATGGTGCTGGCGGTCGAGCCCATCCTGGTGATGGGCGCGCGCGGCGCCGTCGATGCCGACGGCTGCCTGGAGGGTCTCGTGGCCTCGGCGGGAGCGGACGGATGGACGGTCGCGCTGCCCGCGGGGCAGGTGGCCGTGCACGTCGAACACACCGTCGCGGTGACCCGGTCGGGCCCCCGCATCCTCACTTGCCGCTCGGCCGGTCGCCGCGGCACCGCAAACGAACACCACGGAGGTTGCGGCCCGAGGGCCTGACGCACCATGGCGAAGGAAGACAAGATCACGCTCGATGCCGAGGTCGTGGAGGCCCTCCCGGACGCGATGTTCCGGGTGAAGCTCCAGAACAACCAGGAGATCCTGGCCTACGTCAGCGGCAAGATGCGCAAGTTCTTCATCCGCATCCTTCCCGGCGACAAGGTCACCATCGAGCTCAGCCCCTACGACATGACCAAGGGACGCATCGTCTACCGATTCTGACGGCGCACCCGCAACCGAACCCGAGTCACCAGCAACCACGAGGAAACCCCCCATGAAGGTCCGCAGCAGCATCAAGCGCCGCACCATGGATTGCCAGATCGTCGTCCGCAAGGGCAAGCGCTTCGTCATCAACAAGAAAAACCCTCGCCTGAAGCAGCGCCAGGGCTGAGCCAGCACCGAACACCGCAACGAGGAAGACCCATGCCCCGCATCGCAGGCATCGACATCCCGGACAAGAAGAAGATCCGCTACTCGCTCCGCTACATCTTCGGCATCGGCCCGAAGGTCTCGGACGACATCCTCCGCAAGCTCGGCATCGACGGCGAGCGCCGCGCGCACGAGCTTGACGACAAGGAAGTCGCCGCGATCGCCGCGGAGATCGACGCCAACCACCCGGTGGAGGGCGCCCTCCGCCGCCAGATCCAGCAGGACATCCAGCGCCTGAAGGACACCAAGAGCTACCGCGGCGAGCGCCACCGCAAGAACCTGCCCGTCCGCGGGCAGCGCACCCGCACCAACGCACGCACCCGCAAGGGCCGCAAGAAGACGGTGGCCGGCAAGAAGGGCGTGAAGGGCTGATGGCCCGCGCGTCCCGCGCCTGACCGAACTCCCAGGAGAACACAGACATGGCAAGCAAGAAGAAGGTCCGCAAGAGCGTCACGAAGGGCGTCGTCCACGTGAACGCGTCCTTCAACAACACGATGGTCACCATCACGGACGTGAACGGCGAGACGATCTCGTGGGATTCCGCCGGCAGCGTCGGCTTCAAGGGCGCCCGCAAGAGCACGCCCTTTGCCGCCAGCCGCGCCTCCGAGAAGGCCGCCGGCAAGGCGCGTCGCGTCGGCATGAAGGAGGTCGAGGTGCGCGTCAAGGGCCCCGGCCCCGGACGCGAGAGCGCCGTGACCGCGCTGGGCGCGGCGGGGCTGAAGGTCACCGCCATCGAGGACGTCACGCCGATCCCGCACAACGGCTGCCGTCCGCCCAAGAAGCGCCGCGTCTGACGCGGCACGAATCACGTCCCCCGCCGCAGCAGGGGGGCCCGACCGGCACCGGCAGCGGTCAGGCCCACCCGATCAGAGCGGGGGTTCCTCACGAGGGGCGCCGCGGCCTGGCCGCACGCCCGAGGTCCTGCCGGACCGAGCCTGGAGACAAGTCATGCACGTTCGCTGGCGTGGACTGGAACTACCGTATCGCGTCGTCAAGGACGACCGCTCCGCAACCCCGACCTTCGGCCGCTTCACCGCGGAGCCGTTCGAGCGCGGCTTCGGCACCACCGTGGGCAACAGCCTGCGCCGCGTGCTGCTGTCGAGCCTCGAGGGCGCTTCCATCACCAAGGTGAAGATCGCGGGCGTGTCCCACGAGTTCTCCACCATGGAGGGCGTGCTCGAGGACGTGACCGACGTCATCCTCAACATCAAGGGCCTCGTGGTCAGCGTCTCCGGCGAGTCCGACGAGCCCAAGACCATGCGCCTGATGGCCGAGGGCCCGGGCGAGGTCACGGCCGAGCTGATCGAGTGCGACCCGTCGATCACCATCCACAACCCGGAGAAGGTGATCGCCACGCTGACGGCCAAGCGCGACTTCGCCATCGAGTTCACCGTGCAGCGCGGCCGCGGCTACATGCCCGCGTCCGAGCAGCACAAGAACGAGGAGGACCAGGTCCTCGGCGAGATCGCCGTCGACGCCATCTTCAGCCCGGTGCAGCGCGTGCGCTTCCGCGTCGAGGACACCCGCGTCGGCCAGCGCACCAACTATGACCGCCTGGTCATGGACGTCTGGACCAACGGCACCGTGAGCCCGGACATGGCCATGGTCGAGGCCGCCAAGATCCTGCGCAAGCACCTGAACCCGTTCGTCCAGTACGACGCCCTCGGCAACGAGGTGGTGCCCACCGAGATCGCGGCCGCCAACGACGCGGACCTCGAGCTCTTCCGCAAGCTGTCGATGCCGGTCACCGACCTCGACCTCAGCGTGCGCGCCGGCAACTGCCTCGAGGGCGGCAAGGTCCGCTTCGTGTGCGAGCTCGTCACCAAGACCGAGAACGACCTCCTGGAGCTGCGCGCCTTCGGCCGCACCAGCCTCCGCGAGGTGAAGAAGAAGCTCGAGGACATGGGGCTCTCCCTGGGCATGCCCCTGCCCGAGGGCTACGTTCCCCCGCACAACCCGGGCGCCTGAGCCCGAAAGGAAGAAGCCATGCGTCACCGTATCGCCGGCTACCAGCTGAACGTCACCTCCGACCACCGCCGCGCCATGCTGCGGAACCTGGCGGCGGGCGTGCTCGAGCACGGCCAGATCACCACCACCCGCGCGAAGGCCAAGGCCGTGCAGCCCTTCGTCGAGGAACTCATCACCATCGCCAAGCGCAACACGCTGGCGGCGCGGCGCGAGCTCACCTCGCGCCTCACCGACCGCAAGGTGTTCGCCTGGGTGGCCGACCCGAACACCCGCGAGGAGACCAAGGCGGCGCAGGCGCGCCTCTGGCAGCTCCCCGCGGCCGACGAGGTCGAGTTCAACCGCTACGGCGAGGTCCGCAAGGCCCCGCGCCTCATCCAGCACGTGATGACGCGCGTCGCCCCGCTCTACAAGGACCGCGCCGGCGGCTACACCCGCATCGTCAAGCTCGACAAGCGCCGCCTCGGCGACGCGACCGACCTGGTGGTGCTGCAGCTGGTCGGCGGCGAGGAAGGGCCGCAGGTCAAGGGCCGCAAGTCGACCCGCCGGACCAACGCCGACAAGCGCACGGCCTTCGCCAAGAAGGCCAAGGAGAAGGCGGCCGCCGCGAAGGGCTGAGCCCGGCGCGACGATCCGACCCACGCGATTTCCGCGGCCCGTCCCGAGAGGGGCGGGCCGCGTGC
>JBJTJU010000269.1:0-3789 GCA_046096165.1 Phycisphaerales bacterium
ATCGACCTGCAGGTCGCCGCACGTGAAGCGGTCGCCGAGGCGTGCGACCTCCGGGTGGAGTCCGTGCGAGGCGATCCGTGCCGCAAGCGCTGCACCCGCACCGTCACGGTCGCAGAGGTGGTCGGCCAGGATCGACGGCACCACGAGTCGACCGACCGTGAATGCGCGCAGCACTTCCGGAAGTGCCGACACGCGCGCCCGCGTTCGGTCGGTCAGGACCACCGCGTCGATCGTTCGCACGCCGAGGGCCGCGAGCGCCGGCACGATGCGACGCGACCCCGCATTGCCGTCCGACATGCTGCCGGCATCGACAAGCACCGTGCTCGACCCGCACGCGACCACGTGGCACGTCCCGTCGCCGAGTTCGAGCGTGGTGACGACGAGGGAACCACCACGGCGGTCGAGCGCATGTGGCCGGGCGACACCGAACCAGAGGAGCAGGGAGAGGATTGCGAGGATCGCCCAGCACCCTCGTCGCACGTGGGCGGTCGTGGCACGCCAGGCAAGCACCGTGGTGCCCAGCGCCGCGACCGTCCACCAGGATGCCGGCCGACCGGTCCACCAGATGGCGCCCGGCAGATCGAGCGACCCGACCGCGATCTCGTCGAGTGCCCGCGCGCACGCTGCAGCCGTCACGCCGCAGGCGGCGCTTGCTGCATCCGACAGGGGCGCCGTGACGGCGGCACAGACCCCGGCGATCGTGGTCAACGCCGCAAGCGGCATGGTGAGCACGCTGAGCGGGGCGGCCCATCCGCTGGCCGTGCCGGCATGTGCGAGGGCGATCGGCGTGCTGATGGTCCAGGCGACCACCGAGGAGAGCACGGCGGCTGCCACGGCATCGGCCACGTGCCGCGCGAGTTCGCGTTTCGGGTGCGATGCCGGCATCCATCCGATGCACCGATCCGACCACCGCGCGCACGCCGGCGACGCCAGCACCAGGAGCGCCACCACCACGCCGTAGCTGAGCTGGAATCCCGCATCGTGCACCACGCCGATGTCGAGGGCCATCGACGCGATCGCGACGATGCCCAGGGTCCCAAGCCCGCGGGCCGACCCACCCCGGACGCTTGCGGCAGCGGCAAGACCTGCCCCCAGGCCGGCGCGGAGCACGCTGGTCTCGGGCTCGACCACCGCCAGGAAGGCGATCGCCACGCCGATCGCGGCAAGCGCGCGTGTCGGCGCCGATGCACCGGCCATGCGCGCGGCCGTCGCGACCACCGCCACCAGCACGGCCACGTTGAACCCGCTGATCGCCAGCACATGGCTCATGCCCGCCGCGCGGAAGTCGGACGCCGGACGCGAAAGCCCGGGCAGCCGGACACCCGTCGTCATGGCCGAGACCAGGGCGTGGTCCGAGTCGCGCGCCCACCGCGGCATCGACCGTTCGATGCCGTCGGCCGCCGACTGGCGCAGCCAGCGCAGCGCGCCGTCCCACGGCCAGCGATCGTCAAGAAGGAGGAGGAGCGCCGAACTCGGGACATCGATCACCGGGAGCGGCGGATCGTCGCGACCACCGGGGTTTCGGATGGGGCGGGGCGTGCGGCACCAGCCGCGCACCTCGATGCGCGCGGACCTCCCGGGAATCGGGTCCATGCCCGCCACGCGGACGATCGCCTCGAACGGTCGACCGGCCCATGGATCGCCGTCCGTGCTGCGCACCGCATCGACGTCCATGCGAAAGGTGCGCGATGCCTCGTGGATCGCGAACGCTGCCAGCGCATCGCCGCCGCCATCGCCGACCTTCGGTGCGCTGCGCACCGTTCCGCGCACAAGGCATGGACCGTCGCGCGGCGGGCCTCGGATGCCCGCGACGTGCTCATCGGAAAGCACGAGCGTGGTGCCTGCGAGCGCGGCCACGCACGTCGCCCAGCATCGAATACTCGCCTGCCTGCCGTGCATCGATCGGATCGTGCCGACGACGGCGGCGATCACCATGACCATGGCGATCACGATTGGCGTGGCGATGCCCGGTCCACGCAGCCACGCAAGCACGTGGCCCGTCACCAGCGCCGACGCGAACATCGCCGCCGCCGCGACGAACGCGAGCGGCACCGGTTGCCTCGGGCGCGCTTCGGCCGGTGCATCCACCCCGCGACGCTACGACCGTCCGGGACGGGTTCCGGAATCCACGCGGTTTTTCGCCGTCACGCGATCCGTAGACTTCGCGCGTGCCGTTCCTTGCCGAGAGCCTGGTGCACACGGTGGATCCGTTCGCGATCCACCTCACCGACACGCTGGTGCGCTGGTACGGCCTGGCCTACGCCACGGGGTTCCTGGTCGCATGGGGCATGCTGCTGTGGCTGGCGCGCACGCGCCGCACGCCGCTGACGCCCGCGCTCGCGGGGGACTTCATCACCTGGTGCATCCTGGGCGTCGTGGTCGGCGGCCGCATGGGGCACGTCCTGCTCTATGACCGCGGGCTGCTCGTGAAGTTCACGTCGGCGTTCCCCTTCTGGGGCGTCCTGGAGATCCACCAAGGGGGCATGGCAAGCCACGGCGGCATCGCGGGCGTGGTGCTGGCGTCGGTGCTCTTTGCGCGCCGCAACGGCCTGAACCCGTTCGCGCTGGTCGACACCGCGGCGTTCATCACGCCGCCCGGGCTGATGCTCGGCCGACTGGCCAACTGGGCCAACGGCGAACTGCCCGGCAAGGTGCTGCCCGAGGCCATGCAGGCCTCGCCGCCGTGGTGGAGCATCAAGTACCCGCGCGAGGCGATGGAGCTGGCGCAGGACGCCGTGTCGTTCGAGCGTGCACGGGACCTCGCGATGCTCGCCTACGCGGGCGACCGGCAGGCGGCGATCGACGTGGCCACGCTCGTCCCGGCGCGCTATCCGAACAACTTCATCCAGGCCGCGACCGATGGGCCGCTCCTGATGCTTGCGCTCGTCGTGGTGTGGTGGAAGCCCCGCGCCGCCGGCACGCTCACCGGCACGTTCCTGATCGCCTACGGCGTCCTGCGCAACGTCAGCGAATCGCTCCGCGAACCCGACCCGGACGTGTTCCGGATCGGACCGCTCACGACGCCGATCCTGATCTCGATCGGGATGGTGGCGCTCGGGTCGTGGATCACCTGGCGGGCCGCGCACAGCGGCCGTGCGCTCATCGGTGGGATTGGGCAGCCGGTGCCGTCGGCACCGCCGGCGTGACGGGCGCGGCCGGTGCGGCGTTCGCGGCGTCCGGCTTCTTGGCGGCGCGGCGCACCGGCACCTGCACCTCGCTCCACTTGCGCCGCTGCGGCACCTGCGGACCGTTGTAGTTGAGGCCGCGCGGCTCGCCGGCGGGTTCCCACTCGGACTGGCCGGCGAACCACTTCGAGAGTTCCTCGAGCCCCGCGTTCACGGAGCCCATGCCGTAGCCGCCGCGCATGCCGATGGCGATCACGGTCATCTCCGGGGTGTCGACCACCTTGACGCGGCCATCCTCGCCCGTCGGGCCGAGGTCGGCGGTGCGGTAGAGGAAGCTCATCGTCCAGGTGCCGCCGGTGTCCTTCATCGGGTCAAGCGGCGCGCGATCGCCCTCCGGCCGGTAGTCCATCTCGACCGGGCTGGTCATCGCGATGTTTCGGTCCTTGATGTGGTTGAAGAGCGGCCAGAAGCCGACGTTCATCCCGAAGTTCGTGGAACCGCTCGCGCTGTACTCGGCGCGGCGCACCGACGGGTAGGTCTTGAGCTCGATCATCCCGGGCGGCGTCGGCGCCGGGTAGCCCTCGGGCAGCGGCGCCTCGACGACCATCCCCATCTCCTTCAGTTGGCAGCCCTCGGCGCCGACGACCGGCTTCACCGCCGGGTC
>JBJTJU010000270.1:0-2706 GCA_046096165.1 Phycisphaerales bacterium
CCGGGCACCGGTCCCACCGACTTCAACCGCGACGGCGCCACCGACGGGATCGACCTGGGCGAACTGCTCGGCCACTGGGGCGGCTGACGCGCTGCCGATAACGGCGGCCCCGCCCGCGTCGCCATGCCGCTTGAATGGCGCCGCGCATTCGCTACACTTTTCCCTCCTCATCCCGCACCGCTCGTACGACTGATCCGCCGCAGGCTCTTGGAACCCTGCGGCCGCCCGAAGGAGGGCCGGATCGGTCGGAGGTAGGAACCAATGGCCAAGAAGGTCACCAAGCAGTTCAAGCTCATGGCCCCGGGCGGCAAGGCCACCCCGGCCCCGCCGCTCGGACCCGTGCTCGGCGCCAACGGCGTCAATCCCGGCCAGTTCATCACGAAGTTCAACGACCTGACCAAGGCGCTCAACGGGCGCATGGTCGGCTGCGTCGTCACCGTCTACGCGGACAAGAGTTTCGACATCGAGATCAAGACCTCGCCGGTCTCCGCGCTGATCAAGGACGCGCTCAAGCTCGAGAAGGGCTCGGGCGCGCCGAACACCCAGAAGGTGGGCAAGATCACCAAGGCGCAGGTGCAGAAGATCGCCGAGGAGAAGCTCAAGGACCTGAACACCACCAGCGTCGAGGCCGCGATGCGGATCGTCGCCGGAAGCGCCCGCTCGATGGGCGTCACCGTGGAGGGGATGTAAGCCATGTCACTCGTCAAGAAGAAGAAGGTCGTCGGCAACGGCAAGCGCATGCGCGCCTGCAACGAGCACGTGGTCAAGGCCCCGGTCGCCCCGGCCGACGCGGTCGCCGCGCTGCGCAGGTTCAAGGCGCCGAAGTTCGACCAGACCGTCAACGTCGTCTTCCACCTCGGCATCGACCCGAAGGCGGCCGACCAGGCGCTGCGCGGCTCCATCGCCCTGCCCCACGGCATCGGCAAGAGCGCGCGCGTGGTGGCCTTCTGCGGTCCCGACAAGGTCGCGGCGGCCAAGGCCGCGGGCGCGGTCGAGGCGGGCGCGGAGGAGCTGGTCGCCCGGATCGAGGGCGGCTGGATGGACTTCGACGTCGCCGTCGCGAGCCCCGACATGATGCGCGTCGTCAGCAAGCTCGGCAAGGTGCTCGGCCCCAAGGGCCTCATGCCCTCGCCCAAGGCGGGCACGGTGACCCCCAACGTCCCCGAGGCCGTCAAGGAGTACGCCGCCGGCAAGCAGGAGTACCGAAACGACGACGCGGGCAACGTCCACGGCGTCATCGGCAAGATGTCCTTCAGCGACGACAAGCTCGTCGACAACCTGAACGCGTTCGTCCAGGCGATCCTCAAGGCCAAGCCCTCCACCGCCAAGGGCACCTACGTGAAGAAGTGCGTCGTGGCAGGCTGCATGAGCCCCGGCGTCCCCGTGGCCGTCTGAGTCCCGGCACGGAACACACAGGAGCACACCCATGTCCAAGCCCGTCAAGAGCATGATCGTCGCCGAGTACCGCAAGCGGTTCACCGGCGTGGAGGGCGCGGTCCTCGTCGAGATCCGCGGCCTCGATGCCCCGGCGACGAACAAGATGCGCAACGACTTCGCGCGCAAGAGCGTGCGGGTCGCCGTCGTCAAGAACGCGCTCGCCCGCGAGGCCTTCAAGGGCCACGCGCTCGAGCCGCTCGCCCCGCACCTCGCCGGACCCTCGGCCCTCGTCTACTCGCAGGACAGCGTGATCGACCTCGCGCGCGACCTGGTGAAGTGGGCGAAGACCGTCGAGAAGTTCGTCTTCAAGGCCGCGATCCTGGAGGGCGTGGTCTACGAAGGCCCCGCCGGCGTCCACAAGCTGAGCAAGATGCCCACCCGGGCCGAGGCCCAGTCCAACGTCGTCACCCTGGTCCTGTCGCCGGCGCGCAACCTCATGGGCGCCGTCAAGGGCCCGGGAGGCCGCGTGATGGGCATCGTCAAGGAGATCGAGTCCCGCCTCGAGAAGGGCGAGACCATCGCCGCCAAGGCCGGCTGACCGGCCGCACCGTCCGTTCACTTCATCCATCCACCGTCCGACTGGCCCCCGCAGGGGGTTAAAAACCGGGTGTTCCGGTTCCACTCGGAGGGACAGCTCGAGAGTTGGTGCACACCATGACTGCCACCGAAGCCAAGACGTTCGACGCGAAGATCAAGACCCTCGGCGACTCGATCGCCGCCCTGTCCCTGAAGGACGCGGTCGACCTCGCCGACTACATGAAGGACACCTACGGCATCGAGCCCGCCGCCGGCGGCGCCGTGATGATGGCTGCTGGCGGTGGCGGCGACGCTGCCCCGGCCGCGGCCGCGCAGACCGAGTTCGACGTCATCCTCAAGGAGGCCGGCGCCAACAAGATCAACGTCATCAAGGTCGTCCGCGAGGCCACCGGCCTCGGCCTGGCCGACGCGAAGGCGATGGTCGATGGCGCGCCGAAGGCCGTCAAGGAGAAGATCTCCAAGGAAGACGCCGACAAGCTCAAGGCCGCCCTCGAGGGCGCCGGCGCCAAGGTCGAGGTCAAGTAAGACCCGCCTGCCCTGTCCGAACCTTCCGCGAGCCCGGCCACTTCGGCCGGGCTCGCGCGCTTTTGGCGGTCACCGGTTGTCGGAGCCCGGCTGTCGGCTCTGGACGACGGGCGACATCCGAACGCGAACATGGCGAATCGGCGCAGAGAGCCGACAGCGGAGTGGGGTGGCCTCACAAAGCGAGTTCCGCAGCCGGCCGCCCCAAGC
>JBJTJU010000271.1:0-3098 GCA_046096165.1 Phycisphaerales bacterium
GCGCTGACGCTCGCCAACAACCTGGACCTGCGCGTCCAGCTGGTGGCGCCGGACATCGCCAAGACCTCGATCACGCAGGAGGAGGCGAAGTTCGACTCCACCTTCTTCGCCGAGTACCGCCGCAACGGCAACAACCTGCTGACCCAGCTGCAGAACAACGAGGGGCTGTTCGACGACCAGTACTCGCTGGGCCTCAACATGCCGCTCGCCACGGGCGGCTCGCTGAGCTTCACCCCCGAGTTCACCGACTCCGCCCAGACGCTCCCGGGCGACCCCGGCGCCGACCAGGCGGTCATGAACTTCTCGATCAGCCAGCCGCTCCTGCGCAACGCCGGCGTCGACGTGTTCACCGCCTCGATCCGCGCGGCCCGGCTGCAGGGGCAGATCGTCGACTCGCGCACCAAGCTGGAGGCGCTGCGCATCCTGGCCACCGCGGACCGCGCGTACTGGAACCACTACCGCGCCTGGCGCGAGCTGGAGGTGCGCAAGCAGCAGTACGAGCTGGCGCTGCTGCAGCTGGCGCGCGCCAAGGTGCGCGTGAGCGCCGGCGATGCCCCCGAGGTCGAGTTGATGCGCGCCGAGAGCGGCGTGGGCACCACGCTCGAGAACGTGATCCTGGCGGACGCGGCGGTGCGCAACCGCCAGCGCGACCTGAAGCGCATCATCAACGACCCGAACATGCAGATGTCCGACGGCACCGCCATCGTGCCGGCGACCCAGCCCAACCCGGTTGGCCTGCAGCTCGATGCATTCGCGCTGGCCGACCAGGCCGTGCGCGACCGGATGGAGATGCTCGAGCTCGAGCTGCAGCTGGCCGTCGATGCCACCAACGTCGAGGTCGCGCGCAACGCGGCGCTGCCGCTCTTCAGCTTCGACTTCAACTACCAGCTCGTCGGCCAGGGCGACGGCTTCGGCAACTCGGTCTCGAACCTCGGCAACGACGACCAGTTCCAGATCGGCGCGCGCGCCGAGGTCCCGATCACCAACGAGCTGCGCCTGAGCCAGTTCCGCCGCGCCATCCTGCAGCGCGTGCAGCGCCTGGCAACGAAGGACGCGCGCGCGCAGTCGATCCGCCAGGAGGTGCTGAACGCGGTCGACAACCTGGACACCGCGTGGCAGCGGATCCTGGCCGCGCGCCTGGCGACGATCTTCGCCGCGCGCACCTACCAGGCCGAGCGCCGGCAGTTCGAGGTCGGCCTTCGCACGAGCATCGAGGTGCAGGACGCCGCCGCACGCCTCGGCGACGCGCAGACCCGCGAGGTGAACGCGCTGGCCGCGTACGAGATCGCGTTGATCGACGCCGCCTTCGCCACCGGCACGCTCGCCGGCGGCGCGCGCATCCGCTGGGACCAGTTCGAGGCGCGCGACCCGTCGGCCATGCCGGCCACCGGCATCGACGGCACCCTGGTGCCCGCGGCGACGCGCACGGTGCCCGGGGCCGGGCCCGCCGACGTACCGGCATCCTGATTCCGTGCGTGCGCGCCGGCGCTCAGCCCATCTCGTGCGCCAGGCGGCGCTCGGCCGCGTTCACCATCTCGCGCACCTTCGGGTCGAGCCCATCGTCCGAGGCCGTGCTCCGGAACGACGCCAGCAGCGCCGCGTCGTCGTGGTTCGTGAGCCGCTCGCCGTGGAAGAGGTAGGCGGCCGCCGCGCAGGCGACCGCGAGCCGGCTGCCGAGCGTGCGCTCGCCGGCGGTGTCGCCGTCGGCGCGCAGCGCGGCGTAGAGGATGCGCGCGCGGCGCAGGCGCGAGACCGGCGTGGCCGGGTCGCAGAGCAGGGCGGCGGTCGTCGCGCGCGCCGGGTCCACCTCGTAGGCGATCCAGTCGCCGGCGGCGGAGGCGGGCTGCTCGAGCGACTGCAGCACCCAGGCAAGCGTGTCGCGCAGGGGCCGGTCGCCGTAGGCGGCGTCGGGGCGGTGCGGCGCGGGTCCGTCCACGGGTCCGTTCATGGGGCACGTCCTTCCATCAGTCCGAGGAGCGCGCGCAGCTCCGCGCGCGCCGAGGCAGGGGTCGAGTCCACCGTGTCGCCCACCAGGGCGGCGAATCGGCGGGCGAACGCACGGCGCATCGAGACGATGGCGTTGGCGACGTCGCCGGGTGCGTCGAGGCCCCAGCGCTTCATGAGCGCCTCGTAGGGCGGCGGCTCGGCGCCCTCGAGCATCGGGCGCAGGACGCGCGACTCGAAGGCATCCCAGGCCATCTCGCGGCCGTCGGCAAGCGCTTCCTCGCGCACGGCGTCCGCGGCCTCGCGCACCAGCCGCGAGATCCAGGCGCGCGCGAAGGCGCGTTCGGGGTCGACGCTCGCCGGGTCCACGATGCCGGATTCGATCGCGTCCCCGCCGACGTGGCGGCGGTCGCCGGAGGGGTGCCGCCGTGCCGCGTGGTCGTGGCGGTAGCGGTCGGCGAGGTAGTTGCGCACCGAGCTGAGGAGCAGCGTGCGGAACGCGCCGCGGCGCTCGTCGAGCTTGGAGCGCAGGTCGCGCCCGAGCAGGACGTCGGCGATGAATCCCTGGGTGAGGTCGCGCGCCTCCTCCGGGCTTCGGCCGCTTTGGCGGATGTAGGCGTAGATCGCCCCCCACTCGCGCACCGACGCCTCGTCGCTCGAGGGCGGGGCGGAGCGGAGCCTGTCCGGGGGAGTGGTCATCGGGGCCGCGGGCACGTCCGAGGACGGATACGCAGTCGGAGCCCGCATCCGGCGGGGAACCCAGTGGGATCCCCGCCGATTGCATGGAAATGGAGCCGAGGGGAGTCGAACCCCTGTGCCGAAACAGTCCGCACGGCGCCTCTACGCGTGTGTCTGCGGAACGATTGTCGTCCGGGCGTATCCCCGCAGCGGGGCGCTCCGTTCCAAGACATGCGAGTTCTCGGTCCTCCGGGGCATGTCAGCCCGTCGGACCCAGCCTGATGTTTGACAGCGGCCCCCTTAGTCAGGCGTGGGGGGACTCGCTGCGCTGCCTAATTAGGCGGCGAGAGCGTACTGCGTGTTGGCAGTTGTGAGTGTGCATGCTGTTTAACGTGGCCTGCATGCTCCACGACGCGCCACGCCGTGCGTTGCCTGTCCGGTCGATGCCGGTACGGCCCCAAGATGAGAAAGACCGA
>JBJTJU010000272.1:0-9053 GCA_046096165.1 Phycisphaerales bacterium
ACCGCCGTGCGCGAGAACTTCGCCGGAAACGGCGGCATGTTCCGGCGCCTCTTCGGCGGCGGCAGCGCCGACCTCTTCCTGGTGCCCGACGAGGAGACCGGCGAGGTCGACGTGCTGGAGTCCGGCGTCGAGATCCGCGCCCAGCCCCCCGGGAAGGAGCCGCGCCTCATCAGCCAGCTCTCCGGCGGCGAGAAGACGATGACCGCGGTGGCGCTCCTCATGCGCATCGTCCAGAGCACGCCGAGCCCGGTCTGCGGGCTGGACGAGGTCGATGCCGCCCTCGACGAGGCGAACGTGGAGCGCTTCTGCGGCGTGCTGCGCGAGTTCCTCGACCGCAGCCACTTCATCGTCATCACCCACCACAAGCGCACCATGCAGGCCTGCGACCAGCTCTACGGCGTCACCATGCCGCAGCGCGGCGTCTCACGCCGGGTGAGCGTGCGCTTCGAGCAGGTGGGCAAGGACGGCGCGATCTCCAAGGACGCCGTCGAGGCCGCCGAGCGCGAGCAGCGCACCCGCCCGAGCGACGCACTGGCGGGCGCCTGGCAGGACAACTGAAGCCGGCCGGCGGGCGCCCGCGCGAGTGCCGGCGCCCGGCCGTTCACGCCAGTTCCGGCCACTCCTCGCGCGCGGCCCGGTGCGCCTCGGCGTGCAGGTCGGCCGTGAGCCGCGGCGTGGCCGCGTACCCGCCCGAGAGGAGGACGACGAGCGGCAGCCCGCGCCGCCGGGCCTCGGAGATGACGCGCCGGTCGCGCGCCCGCAGGCCCTCCCGGGTCAGCGACAGCCGCCCGAAGCGGTCCCCCGCCACCACGTCCACGCCCGCGAGGTAGAAGCCGAGGTCGGCCCGCGCCGCGTCAAGCACCCCGCCGAGGTGCGCGTCGAGCGCCGCGAGGTACGCCTCGTCCCCCGTGCCGTCCTGGAGCCCGACGTCAAGCGTGGACGGCGGCTTGCGCAGCGGGAAGTTGTTCCGGCCGTGCATCGAGAAGGTGAACGACGCCGGGTCTCCCGCAAGCATCTCGGCAGTGCCGTTTCCGTGGTGCACGTCGAGGTCCACCACCACGGCGCGGCCGATCCGGCCCTCGGCGCGGAGCGCGCGGATCGCCACCACCACGTCGTTGATCACGCAGTAGCCCTCGCCGTGGTCGCGGCAGGCGTGGTGCGTGCCGCCGGCAAGGTTGCCAGCGATCCCCTCCTCGAGCGCCGCGCGTGCGGCGAGCAGCGTCCCCATCGTCGCGCGGCGGCTGCGCCGCACCAAGGCCGGGCTCCACGGGAGGCCCAGCCGCCGGATGGCAGCGGCATCGAGCGTGCCGTCGCGCAGCGCACCCAGGTAGCCCTCGCCGTGCGCAAGCGCGAGCAGCTCCCACGGCGCCTCGGGCGGCTCCATGACGCGGTCCGGGCGCACCAGCCCCTCCGCGAGCAGGATGTCCCGCAGCTCGACGAACTTGCGCATCGGGAACGCGTGCCCGGGCGGCAGGTCGACGACATAGTCGGGATGGAAGGAGACGCGCATCGGGCGACGGTTGGAATGAAAGGGCCCGCGGCAGGCAGCGCCCGCCGCGGGCCGTGGTTCGCGGCCGCCGAACGGGTCAGCGCTTGGCGGGGATCGTGAGCTTCATCCCGGGCTTCAGGCTCGCCGGATCGCCCTTCAGGAGCGAGCGGTTGGCTTCCAGGATGCGCTTCCACTCGCCGTCGCCGCCGTAGAACTTGCGGGAGAGCGCCACCAGCGTGTCGCCCTTCTGCACCGTGTAGGCGTTGCCCTCGACCGGGGTGGCCGTGCCGACGCTGCCCGCCGCGCGCGGCGCCTCGACGCCGCCCTCGGGGATCGTGATCGACTGCCCGACCTTCAGGTTGTTCGGGTTGATGCCGGGATTCGCCGAGGCGATCTGGCGCCACTTCTGGCCGTCGCCGAGCTGCGCGCGCGCGATCTGCTCGAGCGTGTCGCCCGACTTGATCACGTAGCTGCGGCTGCCCGCGGTCGACGGCATCGGCGGGTCCGCGTAGACGGTGCGCGGGTCGAAGTTGGTCGGCACCGGACCGGTGGCCGTCGTCGTGTCGGTCGGCACCACGGGCTTCGGCGACGTGGGCGATGCGTTCGCGGTCGACGTGGTCGACATGCCGGCGGACGTCGTCGTGCCCGCAGCGGCAGTGCCGGTGGTCGACCCGGCGGGCCTGCCGGTGGTCGATGCATCGGCCGGGCCGAGCGTGAGCGCCTCGGGGCCGCCCGCCATCGGCGAGGACGGTCCGCCGAATGCCTCGGCCGGCGGCGCACCGGGCGACGACGCATCGAGGCCCGGCGTCGCGGGCGCGTCGAGCGACGCGATCGAATCGGTGGACGACATCGACGCACCCGAGGTGGCGGGCGCGGCGCTGGGCGTCACGAAGGCGAAGTACAGGCCGACGGCCGCGACGGCGACCACGACCACGAGGGCGGCAAGACGAGCTCCATTCGACACGGGTGATTCCTTCCTTGGTTGACCCGAACGGGATGTGCGAACTGCGCGGCAGTGTAGCGCCGCGCCGGCCTCATGCGGGCGTGGGGGCCGCGCCGGAGGCGGCGTCCGCCGCACGGCCGCGTTCCCCTGCTCCCTCGGCGGGCACGTAGACGAGGGGGGCGGCGATGGCCACCGACGAGTAGGTGCCGGCGATCAGGCCCACCAGGAAGGTGAAGGCGAACGGCTGCATGCTCGGGCCGCCCATGTAGAAGAGGATGAGCGGGGTGGCCAGCGCGCAGCCGCCCGTGAGCAGGGTCCGGCTGAAGGTCTGGTTGATCGAGTCGTTGATCATCCCGCGCGAGGCGTACGGCAGCTTGCCGCGGTTCTCGCGGATGCGGTCCATGATGACGATGGTGTCGTTCAGCGAGTAGCCGATCACCACCAGGAGCGCCGACACGACGTTCAGGTCGACCCGGAACTCCTGGATGCGAAGCGCCTGGCCGAAGGCCAGCTCGCCGAGCCACGGGGTCATCGCGAGGAGCCCCAGGCACACCGCCACGTTGAAGATGACGCCGATGATGGTCGCCACCGAGTAGAGGAGCGAGCCGAATCGCACCCAGATGTAGACGATCATCCCCGCGAAGGACAGGATGACCGCGAGGGTCGCCTGCGCCGCGAGGTCGCGCGCCACCGACGGCGAGATGCTGCTCACCTGCTCGAGGCTCGCCTGGCGGCTCAGGGCGCCGGAGACCAGGTTCCACTCGAGGTCGGCGAAGTTCTTCTGCCATGCCGCCTCGGCGATCTTCCGCCCGGCCATGTCCGGGTCGTGCACCACGACGGCGACCGACGACCACGTGCCGTCGCCGGCGCGGGCGAGGCCCACGACGTCCACGGACCGCCCCGCGACCTCCGAGTAGTCGGGCTGGCTGCGCAGGCGCCGGATGCGCTCCGAGGCGTCGTCCACCGAGATCGGCGGATCGATGCCCTCGAGCACGATGGCCACGCCGCCGATCGCCTCGTCCACCGGCACGTCGAGGCCCGTGCGCGAGAGCACGTCCCCGAGGTTCGGGCGGTCGATGCGGAAGGCGCGCCCCGCCGAGGAACGCTCGCCGCTTCCGGCGAACCGCACCGGACGGCGGATGTCCATGTCGTCCTGGAAAGCGCCGACCACGGCCTCGACGAGCTTGGCCGAGACCTGCGCCTCGTCCCCGATGCCGATCGGGTTCGGGACCTTGATCTGGAAGGAGGTGGAGTCGCTCCCGGCAGTCGTCTCGCCGACCGTCAGCACGGTGGCGTTGCGCAGCTCGGCCAGGATCGGGTCGGCCGCCTGGCCGGTGCCGATCGCGCGCAGCCGCTCCTCGACGCGCGCGCGGCCCATCAGGAGGCGCCCGCCGAGCGACGGCTCGCCCGTGGCCGCGGGCCGCGTGGTCATCGTCATCGACGTGCCGCCGCGGAACTCGGTCTCGAAGATGTCCTCGCCGCGCGAGAGCGTGGCCACCACGCAGATGGCCGCGAACACGAGCGACGCGCCCCACAGGACGTGGCGGTAGCGCAGCCAGTCGATCGACGGGCGGAGCGCCCGTGCCAGGCCGGGCACGACGATCGGCAGCATCGCGATCCGCTCGGCGCCCGTCTTCTGCTGCCAGAGCCGCAGCAGCACGTGGGTCACCAGCAGTCCGGCGGCCAGGGTGGTGAACACGCCGATTCCCATGACCAGCGCGAAGCCCTTGACCTCGGCGCCCGCGAACCAGTAGAGCACCACCACCACGATCAGGTTGGTGATGTTGCCGTCGATGATGGCGGTGGCCGCGCGGCTCATCGCCGTCTCGATGGCGTCCTTCAGCTTCTGGCCCTTGTCGACCATCTCCTCGCGCAGGCGCTCGTAGATGAGCACGTTGGAGTCGACGGCGATGGCGATCGAGAGCGCCACGCCCGCCAGGCCCGGCAGCGTGAAGTTCGCGTCCACCAGCACCATGCAGAAGAACACCGCCAGCGCGTTCGCCAGCAGCGAGATGTTGGCGATGATGCCCGGCACGAAGTAGTAGACGATGAGCACCGCGAACGTCACCGCGATCGAGAGCGTCATGCTCTGCAGGCCGCGCTCGAGGTTGTCCTTGCCCATGGCGGGACCGAGGACGCTCACCGAGACGGGTTCGGGCGAGAGCCGCGCACCGAGGGCGCCCGAGCTCAGGACGCGCACGAGGTAGTCGAGGTCCGCATCCGTGAAGCTGCCGCTGATCTGGCCCGTGCCCGGGATCTTCGACTGCAGGGTCGGGGCGGAATAGACCTGGTTGTCCAGGACGATCGCCATCGGCTGGCCGACGTTGGCACCGGTCATGCGGCCCATCTCGGCACCGCCGGCGTCGTCGAGCATGAAGCTGACGGCCTTGCGGCCGAGCTCGTCGTTCGACCGGAACACCTGCTTCATCGACCACTCGCGCGCACCGGCCTCGTGCGTCAGCGACCGGTCGGGCGTGGTCCAGAGGAGCAGGTAGATCTGCCGGTCCGGGCCCCGGCCCGCCACCAGGCCGCGGCGCAGCGCGAAGTACTGCGCCGGATCGGCCTCCAGCATCAGCAGTTCCTCGGGCTCGCGGTACCACTCGTTGAGCGCGTTGATGCGGTACCAGCGCGCCACATTGCTCTCGGCGGCGAGCGGGCCGCCCTCGGCCAGCTGCGTACGCAGCTCGTCGACGTTGACGCCGAGGGAGTTCTGCGGGGTGACGGCGATGCGGAAGTCGAGGACGCCGGCGCCGCGCAGGAGGCGCTTCAGGTCCTCGGGGTCGTCGAGCACGGTGCGGACCGCGGCGTAGGCGTCGTGGGCCTTCGCGGCCGCGTCGATCTCGGCGGATGCGGCGGGGAACTCCGCGCGCAGCGATGCAAGCGCCGCGGCCCGCTCGGACATGCCGTCGGCGCCCGCGACGTCGGACAGCATGACGATGCGCCCGAACCGGCTCGCGCCGAGCGCGCCCGTCTGCACCTCGGCGCGCACCTTCTCGTAGGCCACCTCGGCCACCGCGGCCTCGTCGGCCAGGCGGTCGAGGTCGTCGGCCGGCGCGTTCATGCCGCGTGCGCCGTCGAAGCGGCTGCGCGCATCCTGCGCCGCGGTCCACGCCGCCTGCAGCGCCTCGAGCCGCGCCTTGCGCACCGGGTCGCCCTGTGCCAGGTCGACCGCCTTGCCGGCGGCGAGCGCCGCATCGAGCTCGCGCGGCGTCAGGCGCGCCTTCGCCACCAGCGCATCGAGCGCCTCGCGGTAGGCCTTGCCCGCCGCGCGGACCTCGTCGCCCGGGAGCGGCATCACCACCTCGATCCGGTCGACGCCCTGCGGCGTCATGGTGAGGTCGAGCACGCCCTGCGGGTTCACGCGGCTCTTCAGGGTCTTGATCGTCTCCTTGAGGATCTCGCCCTTCGTCGTGTCGTCCACGCCTTCCGGCATGGTCACCGCGTAGACCAGGCTGACGCCGCCGCGGAGGTCGCGGCCGAGCTTGATGGTCTGGTCGATGGGCCACACCGCCCATGCCATCGCCGCGCACGTGAGGCCGATGACCACGGTGTCCAGCACCGTCCGCCGCGCCATCGGCACGCCCTTTCGGTATCCGAAGGCGTACAGCGCCAGCAGCGCCGGCAGGACAAGCGTGTAGACGAAGAGTTCCATCGTGGGCTCCGGGCGGCGGGGACGGCGGCGCGCATGGCGCCGCGGCCGGTCAGGCGGCGCTGTCCTGGGCGATCACCTGGGAGATCGCGGTCTTGCTGAAGGTGATGCGGGTGTTGGACGTCTCGTCGACCTTGAGGACGACCGAGTCGTCCTTCAGCTCGACGACGGTGCCCATGACGCCGCCGATCGTCATCACCTTGTCGTGCTTCTTGATCGAGCCGAGGAGCTCGGCGCGCTTCTTCTTCTCGCGGCGGCCGCTGACGAAGGTGAACAGGATCATGGTCCCCAGGAGGACCATCATCATGATCATGAAACCGCCGCCGCCGGGCTGGGCCGGCACGGCCTCGGCGCCCGCCGCCGTCCCCGCCGCAGGGGCCGCGGCGGCCGGGGCCGCTCCCGGACGGGCGGGACCGTCGGCCTGGGCGAGGATGAGGAGCGAACGGAGGATCGAGTCGGTCATTGGTCAGTGGTCCTGGGGGTCGTCGCGCCGCCCGAGGCATGGCCACGCCAGGGCCAGGGCGGACCACGCATCTTCACGGATCGCGGTGCGGATGTCCAGCATAAGGCGTTGGAAGTGCCGGATGTTATGGACACTCACGAGCGTCGGCCCCAGCATCTCCTCGGCCATGAAGAGGTGCCGCAGGTAGGCCCGGCTGAACGCGCCGGTGCACGCCTCGCAGTCGCAGGTCTCGTCGATGGGGCGCGGGTCGTCGGCATGGCAGGCATTGCGCAGCCGCACGGGCCCGGTGCGTGTGAATGCGTTGCCGTTGCGGCCGTTGCGGGTGGGCAGCACGCAGTCGAACATGTCAACGCCCGCCGCCACGGCCATCACGAGGTCGCGCTCGTAGCCGACCCCCATCAGGTAGCGCGGACGGTCTGAGGGCAGGAGCGGCGCCGTGAACTCGACCACCTGTCGGATGGCGTCGGTGCCCTCCCCGACCGCCACGCCGCCGATCGCGTAGCCCGGCAGGTCGAACTGGCAGGTCGCCTCGGCCGAGCGCCGCCGCAGGTCGAGGTCGGTGCCGCCCTGCACGATGCCGAAGAGCGCCTGGTCCGCCGGGCGGGCGTGCGCGCGCACGCAGCGCGCCAGCCACCGGAGCGTCCGTTCGTGCGCCTCCTCCATCCGCCGGCCATGGTCGGGCACACGCCGCGAGCGGGCCTTGCGGCGCTCGTCCGACTCGGTCGAGTGCGGCGCAGCCGGCGGGCAGTCGTCGAAGGCCATGATGATGTCGGCGCCGATCTCGTTCTGCACCCGCATGCTCGACTCGGGACCGAGGTGCACGCGCGATCCGTCGACGAAGCTGCGGAACGTCACGCCGTCCTCGTCGAGCTCGGCGGTGTCGGACATGCTGTAGGCCTGGTAGCCGCCGCTGTCGGTGAGGATCGGGCCCGCCCAGCGCATGAACCGGTGCGATCCGCCCATCGCGGCGATCCGCGCGCTGCCCGGGCGCAGCATCAGGTGGTAGGCGTTGTTGAGGATGACCTGCGAGCCCGTGCCGCGCACCTGCGCCGGCGTGAGGCCCTTCATGGCCGCCGCCGTCGCGACCGGCATGAAGGCGGGCGTGTCGAAGGACCCGTGCGGCGTCGTCACGCGCCCGAGGCGCGCCTGCCCGCCGGCCGCCCGCGCCAGGACCTCGAAGCCGAGCGGCCCCGCGGTCAACGCCGGCTCGCCTCGCGCAGCGTGCGCTTCTCCGCCTCCGTGAGCGAGTGGATGCCGCGCGCGGTGATCTTGTCCAGGATGCGGTTCACCTCGGCGCCGTCGATGCCGCCGCGCACCGTGCCGCGGCGGACCGCCACGCGCGCCGCGGCGACGCGGCTGGTCGGGTCGTACTGGCCCAGGAAGTCGAAGAATCCGTGCAGGTGCGCGGGGTTCCTGATCAGGTACCAGCCCGCGAGCGCGCCGCCGATGTGCGCGGCCTCGCCGCCCGCGTTCACCCAGCCGAAGATCACCGCCAGCAGCGCGAACGCCAGCAGCCCGTAGGCCAGGGTCGAGAGCCGCATCGGGATCACGAAGAAGAAGAGCACCGTGGCGTTGGGCGCGAGATACGCGGCCGCCATCAGCACGCCGAACACGCCCGCCGAGGCGCCGACGAGCGGCGTCGCCGGGTCGTTGAACAGGAGGCCCGGCGCGCGGAAGGACTCGCCGAAGGCGGCCTGGCCGCCGATCGCGAGTCCGTTGAGCGCGAGGTACATGAGCGCACCCGCCGTCCCGCACAGCAGGTAGAAGGCCAGGTAGCGCTTGCCGCCGAGGTAACGCTCGACCATTCCCCCGAAGAAGAACAGCGTGAGCATGTTGAACAGGATGTGGTTCAGGTTCGCGTGCAGGAACTGGAAGGTGACGAACCGCCACACCTCGAACCCCGTCACCCCGAGGACCGGATCGCGGTTCCAGACGGCCTTCGCCGTCGAGAAGTACCCCATCGACTCGAGCGGCCGCACGGGCCGGTAGTCGACGATGGCCACCGGCTGGTCGCCGAGCGCCGCGACGCCCTGCAGCGAGAAGCGGGACTCCGGGGGCTGCAGCGTGAACTCCGAGGAGCGAACCTCCGCGAGCCGTTCGGGATTGATGCCGACGAGCGGTTCCGAGCGCACGGCCTCGAGCCGGTACGGCAGGAACCCGTCCACCACGAACACCGCGGCGCAGAGCGCGATGATCCACGTGGTGACCGACCACCCCCCCGGCCGGCGGTGCACCGGGGGCTGCGCGTCTGCTCGGGCGTACGGGCGGTCGTGGATTCCCATGGTCGAGGCGGAGACGATAGTCGCCGCGCTCAGCCCCCGCCCCGGCGCCGCTCCGTCGCGCGGGAGAGCGCCTCGCGCTCGGCCTTGCTGAGCGACTCGGCGCCCTCGCGGGCGATCTTCTCCAGGATGCGGTCCACCTCGCGGTCCTCGGCCGCGCGCTGCTCGCGCCGCCGCGCGGCGTCCTCGCGCGCCACCTGGTCGGGATCGGGCTCCTGCGGCGCGGTGCC
>JBJTJU010000273.1:0-2313 GCA_046096165.1 Phycisphaerales bacterium
GGCCTCGAGCTCCTCGGGGCGCTCGAGCGCAAAGCCCACGATGAATCGGCCGGGCCCCGTGCGCGAGGCCAGGCCCGCCAGCAGGTCGGGGGTCGGTTCGAGCGCGAGCGTCACCGGGCCGTCCTCGCGGCGCATCTTGCCGGAGGCGGTCCGGGCCGGGCGGTAGTCGGCCACCGCCGCCGCCATCACCAGCAGGTCATGGGTGGGCCAGTGCCGGTCGAGCAGCCGACCGAGGTCGGCGGTCGTCACGAATCGCTCGGTGGCCAGGCCGCCCGTCGCCGTCACTCCGGGGCCGGCCAGCACGGTCACCGTGCACCCCTCGGCGGCCAGGCTTTCGGCGATCGCCATCCCCATGCGGCCGCTGGAGCGGTTTCCGAGGTAGCGAACCTCGTCGATCGGCTCGTGGGTCGGACCGACCGTGACCAGCGCGCGCAGGGCGCCGCCGGCAGGGTGGACGGTCGATGGTCGGGCGGGGGCGGCGTCCATATTCTCGGGCCTGCGCATTGCGCTTCCGGCGCCGCCGACGCATACTACGGATCCCCTGCAGCGCCTCGGGCCGTCCGGAGCCGGCAGAGGGGTCGGTCGGTCGCAACCCTCGCGGCCTCCGGTCGCGAACAGTCGAACGCCCCGCGCCGCGCCCCGACCGGGGCCGGCGAGACGGGGCGTGGTGGCCATAGGAGGTCCATTGGCTCGGAAGGTCCGTCAGAAGCTCGGCGAGATCCTGGTCGCCCAGGGAGCGGCGACCCAGGCCCAGGTCGAGGACGCCGCGACCGCCGCCAAGGCGCGCCGCATGCGCCTCGGCGAGGCGCTCGTCGACGCGGCGGTCTGCCAGTTCGAGCAGGTGGCGAAGGCGCTGGCCGAGCAGTTCGGGGTGCCCTACATCGACCTCCAGAAGCCCGAGGACATCGCCAAGATCGACATCGCCAAGCTGGACGCGACGTTCAAGAAGACGCTCGTGCTGCCGATGGTCGGCCCCGGCCGGCTGCGCCTGGTGATCCATGACCCGATGGACCTCGACGGGCTGGAGATGCTCCGGTTCCGCATCGGCGACTTCGAGCAGGGCGGCATCGCCTCCAGGCGGTCGATCGAGGGATTCATCAAGGGCGGCGGATCGGGTGGCGCCGCCAATCGCGGCCCGGAACAGCAGCTCATGTCCAGCTCGATGGACAAGAGCGTCGACCGCTCGATGGACCGCAGCGTCGACAAGTCGATCGACATCGACGAGGCGCCGATCATCAAGCTGTCGGAGCGCATCATCGTGAGTGCCGTGCACTCGCGCGCCTCCGACATCCACATCGAGCCGTACGAGGACCACGTCCGCCTGCGCTACCGCATCGACGGCGAGTGCGTGGTGCGCGAGCGCTTCCCGAAGAACATCCAGAACGCGCTGCTCTCGCGCTTCAAGCTGCTCGCCGGCGTGAACATCGCCGAGAAGCGCGTGCCACAGGACGGCCGCATCAAGTTCCCGGTGCCGCGGCTCGACGAGGAGGGAAACCCGCAGCGCGACGCAGGCGGCGCGCCGGCCATCGACCAGATCGACTTCCGCGTCAGCACCTGCCCGGCCCACTACGGCGAGAGCGTGGTGCTCCGAATCCTGCGCCCGGACAGCGTGCGCATCGGCCTGCTGAACCTCGGCTTCGAGCAGGACTCGCTCGACACCTTCAACAAGATGATCCGCCGCCCCAACGGCATCTTCCTGGTGACCGGCCCGACGGGAAGCGGCAAGACCACGACGCTGTACTCGGCGCTCGACGTCCTGAACACGCCCGACCGCAAGATCATCACCGCCGAGGACCCGGTCGAATACAACTTCAACGGCATCAACCAGGTGCAGATCCGCGAGCACATCGGGCTGACCTTCGGCGCGGTGCTCAAGAGCATGCTGCGCCAGGCACCGAACATCATCCTGGTGGGCGAGATCCGCGACCGCGAGGTGGCGGACATCGCCATCCAGGCCGCGCTCACCGGCCACCTGGTGTTCAGCACGCTGCACACCAACGACGCCCCGAGCGCCATCACGCGCCTGATCGACATGGGGGTCAAGCCGTTCCTGGTGGCCAGTTCCATCCAGGCGGTGATGGCCCAGCGCCTCGGGCGCGTGCTGTGCCCCAAGTGCAAGGCGCTCGACGACGCGCCGGACCCGAAGTTCCTCAAGCTCTGCGACATCCCCCGCGAGGAGGCGATGGGCCGCGTGATGAAGGCGGTCGGCTGCCCGGCGTGCAACGGCGGCTACAAGGGCCGCAAGGCCATCTTCGAGATGATGATCATGAACGCGGAGATCCGCGACCTGGCGTTCCAGCGCGCGGGCATCTC
>JBJTJU010000274.1:0-5198 GCA_046096165.1 Phycisphaerales bacterium
AGCAACGGCCGCGGGCAGAACCCGCAGCCACCGGGCGGCCTGGCGACGCCGTCCGCGCAGGGGTTCACCGCCGATGCGCGCGTGATGCTGCCGCCGGCCGTGCTGATCGCGCAGTACGCCTACATGCGCGACCCGGTCGGCGGGCCCGAGCTCGGGTGGTACCAGGGCGTCAACCTGCAGGCCAGCTCGTTCGTCGCACCCGGGGTCGAGCCCTTCGTCGAGGCGTGCTGGATGGACGACGTGCCGGTCGAGTGGATGGCGCAGGCCGGCGTCAACCTCTACGAAGGCAGCAAGCGGGTCAAGATCACGCTCAAGGCCGTCATCCCGTTCGGCGGGGGCAACGTCAACGGGATCCGCGCGATCAACGGCGGCCTCGGCATCGCCACGTCGGACAACAACGCGAGCTTCATCGCGCAGCTGCAGCTGCGGTTCTGAGCGGCGGCGGGCGCCGTTTCCAATCGCTTCAGTCGATGAAACGGGCGCGAAGCTCGGAGGTCGGCACCATGCACGCCTCGCATCACCCGAACCACCGGTGGCGGCGGCGCGCGAGGAACCCATAGAGCGCGTCGCGCAGCGCGCGCGGAACGACGCGGAAGGCCCCGAGCATCGGCCACGGGAAGCGAAGGCGCGATGCGATCTCAAGCACCGCGTCCGAGCGCTCGAGCACGCGACCGTCGGCGATCACGATGATCGATTCCGGGTCGTCCGCCCCCGACAGCGCGTGCCCCGCAGTGGCGCACGCATCACGCGCGGCATCGGACTGGAGCGCCGCGAACCCGATACTGCCGCTCCGATCGCGCTCGGCCACGAACCACACCATGCCGCTGCAGAGCTTGCAGGTGCCGTCGAAGAGGACGATGGTGGGCGAGGCTGCGATGATGGAACCTGGGTCAGCTTCCGGGCCTGGAGGGTGCCGGATTCGCCCGCGGAGCGGCCAGGGGAGTGTTCTTGCCCGCCCAGCCGCCGAACACGAAGTCACTCGCCACGGCGCTGCTGTGGCACTGGATGCACGAGTCGATCCGGCCGCACTCGAGCGATCCTGAATCCTCGCGATAGAAGTACTCCCAGTCGCCATGCGCCGGGTCGTAGCCTGAGGCGCGCTTGATCATGCCGCCGATGCCGTCGCGGCCGGATGCAGGATGGAAAGACACCTTCTCCTTGACGATGACCGATCCAACGGGATACGTCGCGCCCGGCTGGCCGAAGGTGCCCGCAGCGGCATCATTCATGTACACGCGGATGGCCGCCAGCGCGTGGGGGCCGGATACGGCCCGTGCCTTGTGGAGCTCGTCGGCGGTCACGCCGCGGCAGAGCATGGCCAGGTGCTGATCGACGAGCACCGGCTCCGGGGTCATCGGACGGAGCGACCGATAGGTGTCCGCGACCTGCCGCGCCTCCGGCGGGCGCAGCGCGGCGTGGGGCGGCGAGGGAGCGTCGCCGGACATGGCGCACCCCGTGAGCGCAGCGCAAATCACGTTGATGAGGACAGTGCGCATGGGAAGCTATGAGTTGACCGGAGGTTCCTGCCAACGTTCCTTCGGGCCGAGGCGTTCCATCCAGCGGTCTGCCGGAACGGGCTGGTAGCCGAACTTCCGGTACAGGCCGTGCGCGTCGCGCGTGGCAAGGCACCAGCGGCGGACGCCCTGCAGCGCCGGATGACGCTCGAGCTCCTCGAGCAATCGACGCGACACCCCCTGCCCCCGGAATCGCTCCTCGATGAACACGTCGCACAGCCATGCGAACGTCGCCCGGTCGGTGACCACGCGTGCCAGGCCCACCGTGGCACCGGATGCGTCATCGATGGCCACGGCGGTGATGCTGTTGCGCAGCGCCTCGGCCACCACGTCCCGGCGGATCCCCGGCGACCAGTAGGTACCCGCGAGCATGCGGTGGATCGCGTCGAGATCCTGGCGGGCGGGGTCGAGCGAGATGGTGATCGGCATGGCGGGTTGGGCGTGAGTATCGCAAATCACCGATACTTCCGAGGCATCGGCCTGCCAGCAACGCCCCAATCGCACCGAACTCCCGGAATTCCAGTGCTCCGCCGCCTCCCGGTTTCCATCGACACGTTCGAAGACGCGGTGGGCCCGGCCCTGCGGCGCGCGCCGGTCCTGAACCAGGTCGAGCTGGGAATCATCGACAACGTCCGCGCAGACCCGGGGCGCTACCCCAACGGCGTGCGCATGGTGGCGGTGCGGGACGTCACGACGGACGAGATCGGACTTGCCATCCAGACGCCGCCGCACAAGCCGCTGGTGTCGGTGGCCGCGGACACGGTGGCGTTCGAGCTTGGGCGGCGGTTCGCCGACCTTTATCCCGAGACGCGGTCGGTCTTCGGCACCGAACGCACGGCCGGTGCATTCGCGCGCGGGGCGGGTGCCGGCGACATCCGGCGCACCTCGCACGACGGCGTGTACGAACTGCGCCGGGTGGGTCCGTTGCCGGCTCCGTCGGGTCGCGCACGGATCGCATGCGCGGGCGACGCGCCGCTGCTCCAGTCGTGGCTCATTGCCTTCGTCGAGGAGTCGCTGCCGGCCGGATTCCCGAAGGACCCGAAGGCAGGCGTGCGCTTTGCCGAGAGCGAACGGACCTGGATCTGGGTCGACGACGCCGGCACGCCGGTCAGCATGGCACACAACGGGCGGCGCATCGCGGGATGGTGGGCGGTGGCCTACGTCTATACGCCCCCGGCCCACCGCGGCCACGGATTCGCGACGGCCGTGGTGGCGCACACCAGCCGCTGGGCGCTTTCGAACGGCGCCGAGGGCTGCACCCTGTTCACCGACCTCGCGAACCCCGGTCTCGAACCGGATCTACGAGCGGATCGGCTACGTGCGGGTGGGGACGCGCGCGACGCTTGAGTGGTGACCGAAGCGCGAACGAGCAGCGGGGCTAGCGCGGCGCCGCATACGCATCCGCGAGCCGGTGCGTGAAGAGCCCGGGTGGATCGGACGGCAGGCGCTGGAACTTCGTCGGCATCCCTGATCCCAGGGGCGCGAGCATGACGTCGATGTCACGGCCGGCGGCGGTCTGCGCGGGCATGATGAGGAAGTGCATGCACAGCGCGAGGCCCAGCGGGTACGGGATGGGCGGGTCGGCACGCGCCAGCGAGTTGCGGAACTCGGCGGAGTTCATCGGCGTGCCGCCGGCGTCGACGCCGACGATGTCCATCTGCGCGTCGACGAACACCCAGCGTCCGCGGTCGTCGAGCCACGCCTCCGCGAAGACATGGCCCGCGCCGACCATCAGCGTCTCGACGTCGCGTGCCCGGCCGCCGACCACGCGCGCGGGGATGCCGACCGCATTCAGGCAGCCGGCGACCGCGATCCCGAACTCCACGCAGCGCCACTGCGCACCCTTCCCGGCGGCACGAAGGAGGCCGAGTGCATCCGGCGGCGCGTCGATGCCCCATCCATCGTGCGTGGCGCGGCCGTGCACCCAGCTGCACATGCGGCGCACGCGGTCGAGGTCATCCGACGCGCCGGCGATGACCGCGTCGAGCGCATACTCCTTGCGCAGCGTGCGAAGCGGATCCGAGTCGGCCCGCGGGCGCACGGTCCGGGGAGGACTCGCGCACGGTGCGTCGTCGAACGTGAGCACCCCGGGCTTCCACGTGGCCGCCTTGGCCCGCGCCAACAGCGAGGGGAATCGAGCGTCGGAACGGATGGGCGCCCAGTCGTCGTCGGTGGACTCGAGCGACTGCGCAAGGTCGATCGCCATCGGGCCCGCGCCGATCTGGTCGCGCGCAAAGGAGTCGAGGGCATCGGACAGCGCACGGACCGCCTCGTCGCGGTTGCCTTCGGCCACCCATGCCCGCGCGACGAGCACCTGTACCCAGGGCTCACGCTCCGTGGCGAAGAGCCGGGTCGCCGCGTCACGCGCCTCCTTGGGGCGTTCGGCGCGCATGGCCTCTTCGTAGGACATCAGGAGCCGCTGCTCCGGCGAGAGCACAAAGCCCTGCTTCGGCGCGGCACAGCACACCGACGACAGGATGGCGGATGCACCCAGCGCCCGAAGCAGTGCGCGGCGCAACGGCTTCTCAAGGCTCACGGCCGGCGGACCCGGATCGACCCGTTGGCCACCGAGAGCGTCGCCTTCGCCGAGCCTCCCGACCCCACGGTGGCCTCGAAGTCCTCGCCGGTCAAGCTGCGGTCCGACGAGCCCTTGATCCCTTCGGACGTCACCTTGCCGTTGGTGACGGACGCCGTCAGCGTTCCGTTCCATGACGCGGGGAGATCGAGCCTCACCGATCCGTTCGTCGATTCGGCCTTGATCGGCGCCGCGGGACCGGCCGCTGGCGCGACCGTGACGTTTCCATTCGCCGATTCCGCCACGACTTCCGAGGTGGTGCCCGCGATGTCGATGCTGCCGTTCGTGGTCTCGGCGTTCACCGCGCCGACGTCGCCTTCGATGCGCACGGATCCGTTCAAGGCTTCGGCGCCGACGGATCGGAGGCCCGCCGTGCGGACGGTGATGGAGACGCTCGGCGGGTTGATCCGGACGACGTTCGAATCCGATGGGAAGTCCACGCTCACCGACACCAGGCCGGAGGCGTTCTTCTCGGCCACGAGCTTCGCGCCGTCCAGCATCTTCTTTCGCTTCGATTCCGACTGCTCCGCCCAGCCGTCCCCGCCGACGACGGCGGTGATCTGCATCGACTTCACGGAATCGTCCCGAACCACCGTGATCGAGCCATTCGTCGACGAGACCCGGAGGCCCGAGGCGCCGTCGATCGACGCCTGCAAGGTACGGGTGCTGCCATCGTGATCGGCGGCCGCAGGTGCCGGGGCGGGCGCGGCGTCCTGGGCGGTACCGGCTGCCGCCGAGTCGGCTTCCTGCAGCATCTTCTCGATGAGGCGTTGAAGTCTCGGATCATCCGGTCGTTCCCGCTGCAGTTCCTTCAGCTTCTCCCTCAGCAGATCCGAAGCGCTTGATCCTCCTTCCGGGCTGCCGGAGCGACTTCCCTTCGTCGAGCTGGATGACTGGCTGCCCGACGCGCTCGCGGATCCGCCGGCGCTGCCCGACGCGTTCGCGGATCCGCCGGCGGAACCGGTGGTATAGCCGGGCTTCTCGACGTACAGCCGGTAGGCGTCCGGATGCTGCTGCTTCAGCTCATCGAGGTTGCGTGCCCGCACGCTCTTGCCATCGACGGTGACGGTGATCCCCGACCCATTCTCTTCGATGGAGACGACCTTCCC
>JBJTJU010000275.1:0-2019 GCA_046096165.1 Phycisphaerales bacterium
CTATCGCGAGATCGGGGTGGCGCTGCGGCGGCACGGGCCTGCCGGGCCAGTGCCGCAAGCTGCTGGGCAAGCTGTTCGAGCACATCCTCGACGCGGGCGAGGTTGCCCTCGGCGGCCGTCAGGCGCAATTCGGCCTCGTGCCGGCGCTGATAGAGGCCCGCGATCCCGGCGGCATCTTCGAGCACGCGGCGCCGGTTGCGGGGGCGGGCGTTGATGAGTTCGCCGATCTGCCCCTGCCGGACAAGGGCGGGCGATTGCGCCCCAGTCGCGGCATCGGCGAAGAGGATCTGCACGTCGCGGGCGCGCAGCTCGCGGCCATTTAAGCGAAAGGCCGAACCGGCCTCGCGGGTGATGCGGCGCGTGATCTCGATCTGGTCGGCATCGTTGAAACCCTGCGGTGCGAGGCGCTCGGACTTGTCGATGAGGAGAGCCACCTCGGCGAAATGGCGCGCGGGGCGGCTGGCCGAGCCCGCGAAGATCACATCCTCCATCCCCTCGCCGCGCATGGCGGTCGGGCGCGTCTCGCCCATGACCCAGCGCATCGCCTCGAGCAGGTTCGACTTGCCGCAGCCGTTCGGGCCGACGACGCCCGTCAGCCCGTCGCGGATGGGCAGATCGGTCGGGTCGACGAAACTCTTGAACCCGTTCAGCCGCAGCCGAAGTAAGCGCACCCCGAACCCTCTGCACCAGCGGCACACCGGCCGCACGCAAAGGCTAGCGGTTCGCGCGGAAATGCCAACCACATTCTGCGGAACTTTGCAGCGATGGTCTGTCGGGCGCTGGCGCATGCACCGGCGCCTGACCTTGCGCCTGCAGCGGCGGCGGCGGTTCGCGATCTGTCTGGCGCGCCCGGGATGCAAGGGAAGCGCACGGCATGTCCGCCAATAGGGTCGGCGCACAGCGTGCATGGCGACTTGTCCCGGGAATGGTCGGAGTGAGAGGATTCGAACCTCCGACCCCCTGCTCCCGAAGCAGGTGCGCTACCAGACTGCGCTACACTCCGACGGCCCGAGGGGTTAGCGTCGGCGGGCCGGTTTGGCAAGGGTAAAGACAATCGTTTCAGGTCATGGCAGGGAATTGGACGATGGCGGGCGGCGGAGGGCCCGGTGATGAAGGACAGGTCACGCTCATGCGCCGGCGCACTGCTGCTCGGGCTGCTTGCGGCCTGCGCGCCGGCCGTTCCCTTGCCCGCACCCCCGGTCGAGGTTGCCGCCCCCCTGCCGGAGATGCGGACCTTTGCGCCAACCACCCCGCCCGCTCATGGCCGCACCGACAACGCCCGTCTCGGGCGTGATGTCCTCGACCTGCTCTTCGTCCTCGAGAGCGGGCGCGAACTCGAGCGTTTCACGCGGTTCGAGGGGACGGTCCGGGTCGGTCTTCGCGGTGCCGTTCCGCCCACCGCCCGGATGGACCTCGCGCGCCTGATCGCGCGGCTGCGCGCCGAGGCCGGAATCGACATCGTCGCCGCTGCGCCCGGGACGGTGCCCGGAATCGTGGTGGAGTTCGTTCCCGCCCGGGTGATGCGCGCAGCGGTCCCCGAGGCTGCGTGCTTCGTCGTTCCGGGCGTTTCGGACTGGGCCGCCTTTGATGCCGACCGCCGCAGCCCAGCGCTGGACTGGGCACGGCTCGAGACGCGCGCGACCGTCGCGGTATTCATCCCCGACACGGCCGCGCCGCAAGAGGTGCGCGACTGTCTCCACGAAGAGATCGCGCAGGGTCTCGGGCCGCTGAACGATCTGTGGCGCCTGACCGATTCGGTCTTCAACGACGACAATTTCCACACCGTCCTGACGGGCTTCGACATGCTCGTGCTGCGCGTGGTCCATGATCCTGCGATGCAGAGCGGGATGTCGCGCGCCGAAGTCGCCGAACGGCTGCCGCGGATCCTCGAGCGGATCAACCCGGCAGGGGGGCGCGTGGCACCCACCCCGGGCACGGCACGGCCGTCGCGGGCGTGGGCCGCCCGCATCGAGGCCGCGATCACCCCCGGTGCCGGTCACGCCACGCGCGCGGCGGCGG
>JBJTJU010000276.1:0-2781 GCA_046096165.1 Phycisphaerales bacterium
TTGGTGCCGGCGACGTGCACCGTCTTCACCTTCTGGTGCGGGTTGCCGAGGTTCCCCAGGAGCCGCTGCATGCGGTCGAGCTTGAAGGAGTGCTCGCCGTACTGCACCGCGCGCTGGCGCTCGAAGTCCGGGCGCGCGAGCAGGAAGCGCATCGCGGCGTTGATGGTGGTGATCTCGGAGGACTTCGGGCAGGCCGGCACGGCGGCGGGCTTCGGCTCGATGACCGGTGCGGCGGCGGCGACGGGCTTGCGACCGGGGGCCGCGGGCTTGCGCTCGGGGGCGACGGGCTTGCGCTCCGCGACCGCAGGCTTCCGTTCCGCCGCGGCAGGCTTCCGCTCCGGCGCCGCAGGCTTGCGGACAGGCTTCCCCGGGGCGGCCTTGGTTCGGGTTGCGGGGCGGGACACCGTCTTGGAAACGGTGCGCGAGGCACCGGAGGAAGTCGCCTTGGCCATGACGCGCACCAGTTTACCGATTTCGTGCAGAAATCGCGAATGCGCGCATGCAACACGCTGTCGCGCATGCACTTGCGTCAAATGCTACCGCCACTCATGTCGCGGATACCTCCGCTTGAGTTCCTTCTTCACCTCGGGGTAGAGCCGCTCCCAGAAGCCGGGCAGGTCCTCGGTCACCTGCACCGGGCGGTAGTTCGGGCCAAGCAGCTCGAGCACCACCTTCACGCGGCCCGAGGCCACCGTCGGATGGCCCTTCAGGTCGTAGAAGTCCTGGATCTTCGATCGCCCGCGCGGCGGCTTGCCGGGTTCGTACTCGATGGGCATGCGTCGGCCGCTCGGCAGCGCGATCGCGGACGGCGCCATGCGCTCGACGAACTGCTGGTCGTCCCACGTGAGTGCGCCGCGCAAGAGGTCGAGCACCGGTCGGCGGTCAAGGTCGGACGCGCGCGCGCATCCCTCGGCGATCTCGGCGGCAAGCACCGCGAGGTCATCGGGTTCGTAGGTGATGAGCCCGCGCTCCGGGAACCACGCCGCCACGCAGCGTACGCGCGCGATCCATGCGTCGACGTGCTCGTCCCATGAGGCGGGCTTCAGCTCGCCGGATGCCAGGCGATCGGCAAGCGCCCCGTGCGCCGCCTCGCGCGCCTCGGCGCCGCGCAGGGGGCGGACCGTCGACTCGAAGACGATGCCGTCGAAAAGCCGTTCCTCGAACTCGGCCGCGGCGCCGAGCGCCTCGCTGAAGCGCACCTCGCGGCGCGACGTGACGCGTGCCGGCATCGCCGCCTCGACCCAGGCGGGTTCGAGCGGCGTCACCATGCCAAGCGACTGGTGCACCTGGTCGCCTCGGCCGCCCTCGCGCACCTCGAGCGCCAGCACGAATCCCGCGCCGCGCTGGATGCTTGCCGGATCGATGCTCACCTTGCGCCGGCCGGGCATCGCGCAGTGCGGGCGCTGCGCGTCCATCCGCCAGCCGACGTGGTCGCCGAAGCCCGCGAGCATGGCACGCGAGACGCGCTCGAAGCTCGAGGCATCCGCGGCGATTGCGTCGCCCGCACGCGCGCGCCCGTCCGCCCCGCCCTCGCCTGCGGCACGTTCCAGTTCGCGCGCGGCGGCGGCAGCCTCTCGGCACGCCGCGATCGACGCCTCGACGCCCTCGTGGCGCGCGGCGCGGAAGCCGCTTGCCTCCACGCGGGCAAGCAGCGCCTCTCGCGCCGAGAGCTCACTCGGCGGCTCGCCGTCCGGCGTGAGGCGCACCAGCTGCCCCGGGCCGCCGAACTGCACCACGTCGCGCTCCGCCGCCAGCGCGCACCACCGCGCGGCGCGCGGCAGCACCCCATGCGACTCCGCTTCGACGAGGACGCGCCCCAGCCGCGGATGCGCCGGAACGCGCGCCAGGCGCCGCCCGAGGTCGGTGATGGCGCCGGCCGCGTCCACGGCGCCGACGAAGGCGAGCGCCTCGCGCGCGCGGGCCACCGCGGCCTCTTCCGGCGGATCAAGCCACGGGAACGCCTCGAACGGCCCGAACCCCATCGAGAGCACCATGAGCATCGATTCGGCAAGGTCGATGCGCCGCACCTCGGGCGTCTCCGCGGCCGGGCGGCGCGCGTGGTCCACCTCCGACCAGAGCCGCACGCAGGTGCCGGGGGCCGTGCGCCCGGCGCGGCCGGCGCGCTGGTCGGCGCTCGCGCGGCTGATCGGCTCGGTGCGCAGCGCGTTCAGCCCGCGGCGCGGATCGACGCGGAAGACGCGCGCGAGGCCGGCATCGACCACCATCCGCACGCCGGGGATGGTGATCGACGTCTCCGCGACGTTCGTGGCCACGATCACCTTGCGGCGACCGGCCGGCGCGGGCGCGACCGCGGCGTCCTGGCGGTCGGGCGGCATCGAGCCGTGCAGCGCCACCACGTCGACGCGCTCGGCGCCGGCCATCCCGCGCAGCGCCGCGCGCACCGACTCCACCGTGCGGTCGATCTCGAACGACCCCGGCATGAAGACGAGCGCGTCGCCTTCGGGCACTTCGTCAAGGAGCGACCGCACCGCGCGCCCCGCGCGGTCCCAGACGGGAAGCGCCGCATCGCCCGGCTCGTAGCGAACGGACACCGGGTACGACCGCCCCTCGGCATGCACCGTGCGTGCGCCCAGGTACTGGGCCGCCTGTGCCGCGTCCATGGTGGCGCTCATCGCGGCCACGCGCAGGCCGGGGCGGCGCTCGCGCGCGGCACGCACCGTGCCGAGCGCCAGGTCCGCGAGCACGCTGCGCTCATGGAACTCGTCGAGCAGCACGCAGCCGATTCCCGCAAGCGAGGGGTCGCGCTGCGCCTGGCGCAGG
>JBJTJU010000277.1:0-3465 GCA_046096165.1 Phycisphaerales bacterium
GCGCTCGACGACGATCGTTCCCTCGAGCATCTGCTGCCCCAGGTCATCGAGCACCGCGCGCGGCGCGCGGGGGCGATGCACCTCCCACGCCGGGCGCGCGTGGCGCAGGAACCGCCGGCGCTGCGCGACGAGGCGGCCGGGATCAAGCGCCTGGCGGCGGAGCTGGACGCGATCCACCGCGAGACGCGCGGGTACGCCACCATCACCTGCATCGAGAACACGGTCGCCAGCGGCACCAACCTCGGTGGCCCGATCGGGCACCTCGCGCGCATCCGCGAGTCGGTGCGCGACCCCGAGCGGGTCGCGTTCTGCATCGACACCTGCCACGCCACCGCGTGTGGGCACGATGCGTCGACACCCGCGAAGGCGAAGGCGTTCTGGAAGGCGCTCGATGCGGCCGTGGGCCTCGGGTCGGTGCGCGTGATCCATGCGAACGACAGCGTGGGTGCGCTGGGCTCGCACCTCGACCGCCACGCGCACCTGGGCGCGGGTGCCTGCGGTCGCGCGTTCTTCGCGTCGATCGCGCACCTGCGCGCACTGAAGCACGTGCCGTGCATCATGGAGACGCCGAAGGAGGGCCGCCTGCGCGGCCGCGACCCGGACCGTGCGAACGCCGCATGGCTACGTGCGCTGGCGCTTGCCATGGCCTGTTCGCTCTCCGCCGTGGTGCTCGGCGGCTGCCGCCCCTGGGCGAAGACCGACGCCGATGCCGCCCTCTCGCGGCCGAGCACGGCGGTCGCGCCGACCCCGGAAGAGGCCGGCCGCATGCAGCGCGCGCAGGACGTGGCCGCGCGGGGCGAGTACCAGGAGGCGCTGAGCGAGTTCCGCGCGCTCCTTGCCGAGAACCCGCGCCTGGCCGTGGCGCAGGTGGCGGTGGGGCAGGTCACCCGTGAACAGGGCGACCTGCGTGCGGCGCAGCGCTCGTACGAGGCCGCGCTGCAGGTCGACCCGCGCAACGTCGATGCACTGGTCGGCCTGGCGGGCGTGCATGCCGAGGCCGGGCGCACCGACGAGGCGCTGCGCACCTACCGCCAGGCGCTGTCGGTGGCGCCGGCGGACGAGCGCGCCGTCACGGGCGTGGCCGACATGCTGGAGCGTGGCGGCGACCAGGTGGCGGCGCTGCCGTTCCTGGAGCGTCGATGCGCCGACGCCGGTGCCGACTCCGAGGCGTGGACGCGGCTTGGGCGCGCGTATCTCCTGGCCGGCCGCACCGCCGATGCCAGCATGGCCTTCGAGGAAGCCGCGGCGCTCGGCGAGGTCTCCGAGCAGACGATGGACGGCATGATCGCCGCGTACATGACCGAACGCCGGTTCATGGAGGCATCGAGCGCGGCCGACGAATTCGCGCGGCGCTGGCCGTCGGCGCAGGCGCATGAGCGCGCCGCATGGCTCTCGTTCCGGGCCGGCGACTACGAGCGTGCCGCGGCCGGCTACCGCGCCGCGGTGGCGATCGACGGCTCGAGCGTCCGCGCCTGGAACGGGATCGGCACCTGTGCCCTCAACGCGTGGCTCCTGAGCGACCGCCTCGACGGCGCCGCGCGCGAGGAGGCCCGCCGTGCCTTCGAGCGGAGCCTCGAACTGCGCCCCGACCAGCCGCAGGTCTCGCGGCTCCTGCGCACCTGGGCGCCCTGAGGCGCACCGCGCCCCACTAGGCTTTGCCGCCATGCCCGACCCGACGCTCCTCGAGTGCTTCCCGACGCCCACCGACGTGCCCTTCGTGATCGAGCACGTCAACGAGGAATTCACGTCCGTCTGCCCGAAGACCGGCCACCCCGATTTTGCGCGCATCATCCTGCGCTACCAGCCGGCCAAGGCGTGCGTCGAGCTCAAGAGCCTGAAGCTCTACCACCAGAGCTTCCGCAATGAGGGCATCTTCTACGAGGCGGTCACCAACCGCATGCGCGACGACCTGGCCGCGGCCATGAAGCCGGCGTGGATGCAGCTCGTCACCGAGTGGCGCGGCCGCGGCGGCATCCACAGCCGCATCATGGCGACGTCTGGGCCGGTGCCGCCTGAATGGTCGCGGGGCTGAACCCGCCGATGGCGGCCGGCCTGCCGCGCCGGCGGGGCCCGAGGGCCGGGATCCGCTTCACCTGCTCGGGCGTCAGCATCGAGCGCAGCCGGCGCAGGCTGCGGGCGTTGAGTTCCGTGCGCTCGAAGCGCGCATCCTCGAGGAGCCGCGACGAGTCGAAGAGCGTCTCGAAGGTGCCGTCCGCCTCGCCGGCGGCTGCGTCTCGCAGGGTCTGCGCCACCTGCAGCTCGGCGATCGAATTGCACGCCGCGGCATGCAGCGCCGCGTGGTCGGTGCGCAGGGCATCGAGCTGCGTCCGCTGGCGGTCCGTCAGGTCATCGAGCCCGCGTGCGCGGTCGATCGCGGGCAGCGCGTCCTTCGGGTCGCGCTGCGAGCCCGGCGCGGCACGCGCGTTCCACGCGGCACGGACCGCCCCTCGCAGCTCGGCGGGAATCGCCGCCTCGACCGCGTCGCGCCCGGCCACCGAGGATGCGACGAGCGCGGTGCGCGCGCGGTCGAGCTGGCCGTAGAGGTCCATGCGGCGCTTCATCGCCTCGGGGTCCGGCTGCATCGCAAGCTGCTGCGGCCCGCCGCCTCCCTGCTTGCTCCCGGCCATCGCCTCGCGCATGCGTGCGGCGTCGGCGCGCGCGATCAGGAGGAGATCGGTGCCGCCGGTCCGCAGCGCGGCGCGCTTGGCCTCGACCGCGGCGCTCGCCTGTGGCGACCATGCATCGATGGCGGCACGCGCGGCGGTTCGGGCGGCGTCGCCCGCGTCCGCAGGAATCGCATCCCACGGCTCGACGAACCGGGTGGACCCATCGACCATCGCGCCCTCGACCGGGTAGCGCACGGCGTTGGCGCGGGTGCGCGCGCGGCGGGCCAGGGCGGCGTCGGCGGCACCGCCGGCAGGCGTGCCGAGCGACGCGATGGAGGCGATCAGCTCGGCATCGAGGGCCGCCAGCCGATCGACGTACTGGTCGATCGCGGGAACGGACTTTCGCAGGTTCGCCTCGGGAACCTCCGGCTCGCCGTCGTCGTTGCCCATCCACCGCACCGAGGTGCCGCGGAGCATCTCCCGCACGCCGGTGCCCAACTCCTGGTCCAGTGCGCGCACGCGATCGCGGTAGTCGTCGAGCAGGCTGCTGATCGTGGCGCCGTCGCCGGGGACACCCAGGAGCGCGGCGATCGACCGCGCCTCCGCATCCTCGCTGGCCGCCGGCAGGCGCGCGCCGCAGAACTCCATGCCTGCATCGTCCATCTCGATCGGGGTGGCGTCGAACGCACCATCGGCCATCTCGATCGACGCATCGCCCAGGACGATCGCGCCGCCCTGGAGGTCCGACGCATCGAGCGTGAACGTCATCACGTTGTTCTCGCCTGCTTCGGGCGGGGCGGGCACGGCCTCGCCCGGCTCGGACGGGGTGGCTGCCACCGTGACCGTGGACGCGATCATC
>JBJTJU010000278.1:0-3169 GCA_046096165.1 Phycisphaerales bacterium
TGGGGCTCGGTGTCGATTCCGGAGGGAGTCGGCACAGTCGCGAAGATCGATCGCTTGCTGGCCATCAAGGCGGATGGCACGGTGGTGTCGCTGGATGGCACCCCAGTGGTCTCTCCCGTCCCGGTCACCGAGATTAGCGCCGGCTGGTCCTTCAGCGGCGTTCATGGCCTTGCAGTGGCCTGCGCCCCGAACATGCGAACCTTCGCCTCGCCGAACCTCGGTGCCTTCGGCGCCGGCCCGCCTCGGCAGCTCGCGTTCACCAATCTCCCGAGCACCGCGGGCGGCGAGGTCGAGCTGGCGATCGACGCGCGCGGGGACCTCGACCTCGCGAGCGAGTTCCTGTCTATCCGCGTGAACGGCCAGGCGGTCGGAGCGGTGTTCGGGCAGGCGGGCGACGCCACGGACTGTCCGCCTTCGTACAACCGCGGCCTGCTGCGGCTGAGTGCCGCTTCCTACGCGTCGTTTGCCTCGTCCGGCTCGCTGACGGTCCGGGTGGAGCCGTCGGTCGGCGTCAATGCGGCGCAGTGTGCCGAGTCGGGTCTCATCATCACGCTGTCGGTCCCCGAGCTGTACCGCGACTGCAACGGCAACGGGCGGCACGACACGTGCGACATCGCGCTCAACGCCGCGCTCGACTGCGACGGGGACGGCGCGATCGACGGCTGCAACGGCGATCCCGGATTCGCCGACTGCAACGGCAACGGGACGGCCGACCGCTGCGAGATGGTCCTGAACCAGACGCTCGACTGCGACCGCAACCTCGTGCTCGACGCCTGCCAGATCGCCGCGGATCCGTCGCTCGACTGCGATTCCAACGGCGTGCTCGATTCCTGCGACGTGTACTACGGCGCCCAGGACAAGACCGGGAACGGCCGGCCCGACGCGTGCGAGTTCGCGTGGGGTGACTTCAACCTCGACGGCGCAATCGACGGCATCGACCTGGGGGCGTTGCTTGCCCTCTGGGGCCTCGTCGACCCGCCGTACGGTGATCTCAACGGCGACTCCTACGTGGACGGCGTCGATCTGGGGATCCTGCTCTCGCGCTGGGGATTGGACCAGTAGGTCCGGAACCCTGCCCGTACGCCCGCTGCTGCCGGTTGCCGCTGCGCCGCACCTCTGAGGGTGATGTGTGCGCAGGCCTTTGTTGGCCCGACGCCTTCAGCCTCGTCCGTCGCGCGCCGCCGCCCGGATCCGTTCCAGTTCCTCCACGTCAAGCAGGTCCTTCGTGCGCCCGGCGGCGCGCTTGTTCCTGATCAGGTCGTCAAGCGAGATCGTCGGAACGGGCACGCCGAGGGCTTCCTTGGTCACGGCGCGCAGCTTGCAGTTGTGGAACTCAACGCCGGCAGGGGCGGTGAGCAGTTCGATGCGCGCCGGCGCGTACCCCATCCTGAGCACCTTGCCCTTGGTGGTGAGCGCCGCGATCGCATCTGCGCCCGGATCGAAGCCGAACTCCCGCAGTGCGGCGACGATCCGGTCGACGTTCTCGGGTGCGGTGCTGATCCACACGTCGAGGTCCGACGTCGCCCGCGGGAATCCGTGCAGCGCGACGGCGTAGCCCCCGACGAGCATGAACTCGACCTCACGTTCCGTCAGCAATCTCAAGAACGCGCGCAAGTCGTCCGACAACCGCCGCTCGTCCATAACAGGCCTCCCTGCAGAGTTCGAGGGCAGCCAGCCGCTCGGCGTCCGTCGCCGTCAGCCAGTGGTCTCGGTCGGGATCGTCCATGGTCCCGACTCGGAGGACGCGCCGCAGTCCGCCCGAAGCCGTTGTCTCCGGTTGGTCCCGCTGGTGCATGGTGCAATGGTGCGTGCGGGAAGCGCGTTTTCAGCCAAGTTCCGTCTGGATGCCCGCGCCGGGCCGCGCCGGCGCTGGGCCCCTAGAATCCGGGTGCACCGCGGGCGTGGCGAAACTGGCAGACGCACGAGATTTAGGTTCTCGTGGGGTAACTCCCGTGCAGGTTCAAGTCCTGTCGCCCGCATTGCTGGTGGCGCTTCCCGTGAAGTCCGCGTCCCCGTCCCGATGACCGCCGCACCGCCAGCGCCTGCCGCCCCCCACAACCGGACGCATGACGTCGGCGGATGGTCGCCGTCGTCGTGGCGCGCGCGTCCGACGGCGCAGCAGCCGGAGTGGTCGGATCCCTCGGCGCTGCGTGCCGCGTGCGCGCAGCTTGCGCGGCTGCCGCCCCTGGTGACGAGCTTCGAGATCGACGCGCTGCGCACGCAGCTTGCGGAGGCGGCGTCGGGGCAGCGCTTCATCCTTCAGGGCGGCGAGTGCGCCGAGACCTTCGATGGCTGCGAGCCGGGGGCGATCACGTCGCGGCTCAAGATCCTGCTCCAGATGAGCCTGGTGCTGGTGCAGGGCGGGCGGCGGCGCGTGACGCGAATCGGCCGCTTCGCCGGCCAGTACGCGAAGCCGCGCTCGGCCGACCGCGAGACGCGCGACGGCGTGACGCTCCCTGCCTACCGCGGCGACCTGGTGAACGGCCCCGGCTTCACCGCGGCCGAGCGCACGCCCGACCCGGTGCGCCTGGTGCGCGGGCACGCGCGCGCGGCGCTCACGCTGAACTTCGTGCGTGCGCTGGTCGACGGCGGATTCGCCGACCTGCACCACCCCGAGTACTGGGACCTCGCGTTCGTGCGGCACTCGCCGCTTGCCTCGGAGTACCAGGCGATGGTCGACCAGATCGGCGACGGCGTGCGCCTGATGGAGACGATCGTGGGCATGTCGGTGGCGCAGGTGAACCGCGCCGAGTTCTTCACGAGCCACGAGGGCCTCGTGCTCGACTACGAGGAGGCCCAGACGCGCCAGGTGCCGCACCGGCCGGGTTGGTGGGACCTGAGCACGCACTTCCCGTGGATCGGGGTGCGCACGTCATCCCCCGAGGGCGGGCACGTCGAGTTCGTCCGCGGCATCGAGAACCCGGTCGGCGTCAAGGTCGGCCCGGACACCGACCCCGCCGCGCTGGCGCGCGCGGTCGAGGCGCTCGACCCGCACGGCACCCCCGGCCGCGTCTCGCTCATCACGCGCCTGGGCGCGCGTGACGTCGGCCGGCTGCTCCCGCGCGCGATCGACGCGGTGCGCCGCACCGGCCGCCCGGTCGCGTGGATCTGCGACCCCATGCACGGGAACACCGAGACCGTGGTGCCGCAGTCGGGCCCGGGCAAGGGA
>JBJTJU010000279.1:0-14380 GCA_046096165.1 Phycisphaerales bacterium
CCCGGCGGCGAGCGCCTGAAGCCCCTCGAGGGCAAGCTCGTCATCCGTTCCGTGGCCCGCCTCCTCGGCGAGGCGGTCCACCGCATCCACCACGACCAGAGCGTCAGCGCCATGTTCCGAGAGGGCATCGGCGTGAAGCGCTGAACCAGGCTCCAAACCACCCCTAAGAAAGGAGACATTTCGACAATGTCCAAGGAGACCCCCACCCTCGTCGCGAAGAAGCGCGACCGGCTCGGCACGCGGTACGCGCGCCGGCTCCGCGCGGCAGGCGAGCTGCCCGCGAACCTGTTCGTCCACGGCAACGCGCCGATGCCGATCAGCCTCAACGAGCACGAGACCACGTATGCCCTCAAGCGGGGCGCGCACGTGCTGTCGCTCAGGTTCGAGGACGGCCAGACCGACACGGTCCTCGTCAAGGACCTGCAGTTCGGCTTCCTCGGCGACAACGTGATCCACATGGACCTCGCCCGCGTCAACCTCGACGAGACGGTGACGGTCAAGGTGCACCTCTCGTTCATCGGCACGCCCGAGGCCGCCAAGAAGCCCGGCGCGATCCTCGTGCACGACATGCCCGAGATCGAGATCTCGTGCAAGGTGCGCGACATCCCGGAGGAGATCAAGATCGACCTCTCCCACATGGGCGAGGCGCTGACGGTGGCGGAGCTCAAGCTCCCCGCCGGCATCTCCGCCGCCTCCGATCCGCAGGCGATCGTCTGCCGCATCGAGATGGTGATGGAGGAGGAGACCGCCGCCGAGGCCGCTTCGCCCGAGGCGAAGGCTGCCCCCGAGGTCCTCACCGCCAAGAAGGAGGAGGGCGCGGAGGGCGCGTCCAAGGACAAGAAGTGAACGCCGCCGCGGCCAGCGAGTGACCCATGAAGCTCATCGTCGGACTGGGAAACCCCGGACTCGAGTACGCAGGAACCCGCCACAACGTGGGTTTCGACGTGGTCGACCGCCTTGCCGGGCGCCTCGCGCCCGGTGCGGCGCCGAGGTCCCGGTTCGGCGGGCTGGCCGTGGAGGCGGAGGTCGGCGGGGAGAAGTGCCTCCTCCTCAAGCCGATGACGTACATGAACCTCTCGGGCCAGTCGGTCCAGGAGGCCGTGCGCTTCTTCAAGCTCGAGGCATCGAAGGACCTCCTCGTGATCGTCGACGACCTCGCCCTGCCCTGCGGCTCGATCCGGCTCCGGCCGGACGGCAGCAGCGGCGGGCACAACGGGCTCGCCGACATCGGCCTGAGGCTCTCGTCCAACCACTGGGCACGCCTGCGGATCGGGATCGACCCGCCGGGGCGCGTGCGGCAGTCGGACTGGGTGCTCGGGAAGTTCTCCCCGGACCAGCTCGCGCTGGTCGGACAGTCCCTCGACGAGGCTGCGAAGGCGGCGGAGGCGTGGGCGGTGCGGGGGCTCGAGGAAGCCATGAACCGGTTCAACACACGGGCCGCGCGCGGCGCGGCCATCGACAGCACGAACAAGGAAACCACATGACCATCACGGAAACACGGATCGGACGGTACGAGGCGATGTTCCTCTTCCCGCAGTCGGCCTCGGCCGACCTCAACGGGGCGATGGACCACATCAAGGAAGTCCTCTCGAAGGGCGAGGCCACGCTGCACAGCCTGGTGAAGTGGGACGAGCGCCGGCTCTCCTACGACGTCAAGGGCAACAAGCGCGGCGTCTACTTCCTGTCGCGCTTCACGGCCGACACGCGCAAGGTCAAGGAGATCGAGCGCGACTGCCGCCTGAGCGAGAAGATGCTGCGCGCGCTCGTCATCCGCAACGACGAGCTGACGGACGAGGAGATGAAGAACGCCTCGGCCGCCCAGCGCACCATGGACGAGGCGCGCCTGCGCGACGACGCCCCCGCCGGCGCCGGCACCGCGGAGGAGTGATCCGCCCGCACGCCTGAATGACCGCGGGCCGCGCGTCCACGACGGGACGCGCGGCCCGCGGTGCTTGGTGCCGGGCGCGCCATGGCACGCGGACGAAACGGCCCAGGGCCGAAAAACGACCGGACCCCGCGCAGGCGTGGAGCGCGAGGTCGGGTCGCTGGCAGGGCTTGGGTCGATCGGCGTTTCGGTGCCGGGGTGAAAAGGGAGAAGATCCCGTCACACTGCCGTTCGACTGGCCACTCACCGGAAGAGGCGCGATCGCCGGGCGATCCGCATCACGGCCGGACGGAAAAATCTGGCGCGGCGCGATAACACGATGCGGACGTGTGGAAAAACTTCCCGTTGCAGCAGTTGCTGCAGCCGGGCGGGGATACTTCACGCACGGAGACGCGGCGCGGCCGCCCTCCGCGCAAGGATGCAGCGGGCCATGGCAGGCGCCTTCGTCAGCGCGCCGAACGGGCCCCGAACACGAAGGAGGCGCGTCATGGCGAATCTCAACAAGGTGATGCTGATCGGAAACCTCACCCGCGACCCCGAGCTGAAGTACACGCCGGGCAACCAGGCCGTGTGCGAGATCGGGCTCGCGGTCAACCGCAAGTACCGCACCAAGGACGGCGAGGACCGCGAGGAGACCACGTTTGTCGACTGCGAGGCGTGGGGCAAGCAGGCCGAGGTCATCAAGCAGTACATGGCCAAGGGCCGCCCGATCTTCATCGAGGGCCGGCTGAAGCTCGACACCTGGGAAGACAAGAACGGCGGCGGCAAGCGCACCAAGATGCGCGTGGTCATCGAGGACTTCCAGTTCCTCGGCGGCGGCCAGGGCGGCGGCGGCGAGCGCGTCGTGACCGACGAGTCGGGCGGGTCCGCCCCGCGCGGCCGCGGACGGGCGACGGCGGCGGCCGGTGGCCGCGGCGGCCCGCACACGGACGTGCCGGAAGAGGACATCCCCTTCTGAGCCGACGAGGGTGCTGTCCGCGGGCGCGTCCGTGGCGCTCGCGGCCCTCAACCCGCCAACGAAAGAAACCGGCCGCCCGTCATCGACGGGCGGCCGGTGCATTTCAAGGAAAGTGAGAAGCGGACCGCGCGCGGATCAGGCGCGGCGACGGCGCGAACCGGACACCAGTCCCGCCATCCCGAGCACCGCCAGCGCGCCAGGAGCAGGGGTCGGGCCGAACGCCGAGTTGTGGTCCAAGATGGCCCACATGCGGTAGGTGTCAGCGGCGCCCGTGCCATCGGCTGCCGAGTACGCGAACCCCCAGCTCCCGACCCAGCTCGTCAGATCCGTGGACGCGGTCAGGCCCCGAAGGGTGGCGAACTGCTCGTAGGCACCAGCAAAGTTCTGGTTCTGCGCCAGCAGGCCGTTGGCACCAGCGACGTTGACAATCAGCGTCTTGGACCACTGGTTGGTCGACGGGTTGTAGTACGTCATCTGCGCTTCGCCGGAGGCGCGGATGTCGTCGAGATCCCAGCCCATCGTGCTACCGAACTGATACGACGCGATCATGTTCGCCGGGTTGTAGGTCATCTCGATCGCGAAGGCGTCGGTCGGATTGAGGGTGTAGGTGACCCCACCGATCGTCCTCTGGACCGCAGCGCCAGTGCTCCCGATCCCGGTCAGGCTCAGGACGTCGCCCGACACTGAGTTGTATCCGGCCGAGTCCGGCATGGGGGGCACAGTGGAAGTTCCGATCCTCTCCGCAGTGGTGGCCGTACGCCAGGACATGACGACGTTCGTATTGGACGAGGCAACGCCGCCATGCAGCCATGCCGTGGATCCGTACCAAGTGTTGCCTTGGCCGGGGTTGGGTCCCACCGCCAGCGTTCCTCCGGTCACCTTCGTCGCGATGCCGCCGTAGTTGGAACCGTTCGCGCGGTAGAACGACACGGGCGCATTGCCTGGTTGGTCGGAGAGGTTGCTGAAGGCAGCCGCGTTGTTCGAGTTGTTCGCAAGGATGCCTTGGATGCTCGCGTGTGCGGAGCCGACGATGGACGCGGCGAGGCACGTCGAGCCAAGCGCGGCAGGAAGGAAGCTGGGTCGGTGCATCAGGGGGTTCCTGGTCAATCATGAATTCGGACGGACCTCGGTCGACACACGCACACGAGGAAAGGAGGTACAGGCGGGCAATCCGCCTGTCATCCACCCGTAAGAACGCAAAGCAACCCGCCCGGCCATCACGGGATCCGAGAAAGTTCCTCAATCCGGTCACGAGGCGACTCTGCGGATGGGTCATCGAGTGGCTAATAACCCTTCCGTCACACGGCGCCATCGCGGGATCGGCCGAGATCGGTACGATTCTGCTCCCGAAGACCGCACGCCTCTTCAGTCTCCGGACATCCACAACTGCTGGGCCCCGAGGCAGCCCTAACTTCACGCGGCCATTGCCCGCGAAAGGACAGCGACCATGGCGACCAAGAAGGTCGAACTCCTCCTCAACCGCACGATCGAGAACCTGGGTCTCGTGGGCGACGTCGTCCGCGTGAAGCCCGGATTCGCGCGCAACTACCTGCTGCCCCACGCCTTCGCCGAGGCCCCGACCCCGGAGAAGATCGAGGCGCTCAAGGACAAGCGCGCCGCCGCCCAGGCCGAGCTCGCCAAGGTGCGCGCCGCCCGCGAGGCCCTGATGGCCCGCATGGAAGGCGTGTCGATCAAGCTGATCCGCAGCGTCAACGACCAGGGCGTCCTGTACGGCGCGGTCACCCAGCGCGACATCTCCGACCAGCTCGTGGCCGACGGCTACGCGGTCGACATGCGCGCGGTGCGCCTGCAGAACCCGATCCGCCGCATCGGCAGCTACTCCTGCACGATCCAGCTCGACCGCGACCTGAAGACCGAGCTCTCGATCGAGGTGCTGCCCGACCGGACCCTGGAGATCCTCACCGCGGCCGCCGAGCCGGCCGCCGAGGAGCCCGAGGCCCCTGCGGCCGAGGAGGCGCCCGCTCCCTGTGGATCCCGGACCTGGGCAACTGTTCGCCCGGCGCCCGACGAGCCGATGGAGCAAGACGCAAGGAGCGCGTTCCCCGATGACCACCGCAGCACCCGCCCGGCGCGAGACCCTTCCAAGCACGCGCCGCTCCGTGACCCACAAGTTCGCGATCAACGGCCATGAGGGCTACCTCACCGTCGGCCTCTTCGCCGACGGCCGCCCCGGCGAGATCTTCATCAAGATGAGCAAGGAGGGGTCCACCCTCTCCGGCCTCATCCAAGGCTTCTGCCGCGCGTTCAGCCTCGCGCTGCAGCACGGCCTCTCCGCCCCCGAGGCCGCCGAGCGGTTCCGCGGGATGCGCTTCGAGCCGATGGGCTCGACGAGCAACCCCGAGATCCCCGAGGCCTCGAGCATCCTCGACTACGTCGCGCGCTACGTGCTGCTCAACTACGCCGACGCGCGCTGAGCGGTCGCCGCGGGCACCAGCCGCTTGGAGAGCTGTGCCAGGAGCGCCGGCGGCGCGGGCATGCCCCGCGCCGGCCGCCAGTACACGTCCGTCACGCCGCGCCCGTCGGGCTCGCCGATCGTCCGCACGGCGCCCTGCACGCCCGTGAGCGCCGCGAGGAGCGCGGCCGCATCGACCGTGCGGAACACCACGTCCGGGTCGCGCCGCGCCACGCTGCGCACGCCGAGAATGGTGGCGGCCAGGCGAGCGGTCGCCAGGTCGAGGAGCACCAGCACCCCGGGTGGCGGCGCGCCGTAGGCGCTTTCGAGGTCCGCACGCACCTTCGCCAGCTGCGCCATGTCGCGCGCGCCCGCGATGCGGCGGTAGGCCTCCATGCGCCGCAGGTCGCTCGGCACGTAGCCGCGGGGGATGCTGGCGGCGATCCCGATGTCGAGCACCGTGTCGCTCGGCACCACGCGCACCTCCGAGCGCAGGTCGCCGACCGCCTGCTCGAGGAGCTGGCAGTACATCTCGTAGCCGACGGTGGCGATGTGGCCGCTCTGCTCGGAGCCGAGCAGGTTGCCCGCGCCGCGGATCTCCAGGTCGCGCATGGCGATCCGGAAGCCGGCGCCGAGCATCGAGTAGTCCTCGATCGCCTTCAGGCGCTTCATGGCGTCCTCGGTGATGGTGCGGTCGGCCGGAAGCATCAGGTAGCAGTAGGCGCGGTGGCGCGAGCGGCCGACGCGGCCGCGCAGCTGGTGCAGCTCGGCCAGGCCGTAGATGTCCGCGTCGTGGATCACCATCGTGTTGGCGGTGGGGATGTCGATCCCGCTCTCGATGATCGTGGTCGAGACCAGGACGTCCGCCTCGTGGCGCATGAAGCCGAGCATCACCGACTCGAGCATCGACGGCGTCATCTGCCCGTGGCCCACCAGGACGCGCGCCTCGGGCACCAGCTCCTTCACGCGGGCGGCCACCTCCTCGATGTCGTGCACGCGGTTGTGGACGAAGAACACCTGCCCCTCGCGCGACAGCTCGCGGCGGATCGCCTCCTGCACGCGCCGCGGGTTCCACGGGAGCACCTCGGTGACGATGGCGCGCCGGTCGGGAGGCGGCGTGGTGAGGCTCGAGATGTCGCGCAGCCCCATCAGGCTCATGTGGAGCGTGCGCGGGATGGGCGTGGCGCTCAGGGTCAGGACGTCGGCGGTGAGCCGGAAGGCGAGGAGCCGCTGCTTGTGCTCCACGCCGAAGCGCTGCTCCTCGTCGACCACCACCAGGCCGAGGTCGGCGAACTTCACGTCCTGGCTCAGGAGCCGGTGCGTGCCGATCACCACGTCGACCTGGCCCGTGGCGACGTCCTTCAGGATGCGCGACACCTCGCCGCCGGTCTTGAAGCGCGACAGGCTCTCGATGCGGAACGGGTAGGCCTTGAACCGGTCGCGGAAGGTGCGCTCGTGCTGCTCGGCGAGGACGGTGGTCGGCACGAGCACCCCCACCTGGCGGCCGCTCTCCACCGCCTTGAACGCCGCGCGGATCGCGACCTCGGTCTTGCCGAAGCCGACGTCGCCGCAGATCAGGCGGTCCATCGGCCGGGGCGACTGCATGTCGCGCTTCACCGCGGCGATCGCCGCCACCTGGTCCTCGGTCTCGGTCCAGGGGAAGTCCGCCTCGAACTCGCGCATCCACGCGGTGTCCTCGGGAAAGCGGATGCCGGCGCTCGCCTCGCGCGCGGCCTGGATGCGGAGCATCTCGCCGGCAAGGTCGCGCACGGCCTCCTGGACGCGCTCCTTCTGCGCCTTCCAGCGCTTGCCGCCGAGCGCCGAGAGCGGCGGGCGCGCCGAGCCCGCGCCCACGTACTTCTGCACGAGGTCGATCTTCGAGGCCGGCACGTGGAGCCGCGCGCCCGCGTCGAACTCCAGGGTCAGGAACTCCTCCTCGCCCTGCTCCGCCGACTGCCCGGCGATCAGGTGCAGGCCGTGGAAGCGCGCGATGCCGTGGTCGCGGGGCACCACGTAGTCGCCGGGGCCGAACTGGAGGAATGCGTCGCGCGTCGAGGCGCCGCCCACGCGCTGGACGCGCCGACGGGTGCCGAAGCGGTGCAGCACCTCGCGCTGCGGGATGACGGCGATCGGCGCGGCGCCCGGAGGCGACCAGAGGAACCCTCGGTGCACGTGCCCGCGCACCGTGCGGACTGCGGCGCCCGGCACGTGCTCGGCGAGCAGCTCGCGGGCGCGCGCCAGTTCCCCGTCGGAATCGCAGCACAGCCAGCATGCGTGGGACGATGCCATCGCGCCGAGGTCGCGGAAGGCGGCGGCCACCTCGTCCTCGAAGGCGGGAAGGTTCTCGACCGGCACCGGCACCACGCGCGCGGAGGCGTTGGCGGCGCTGAATCCGTTGACGTCGACCACGGCGTGGCAGCGGACGCCCACCGCCTTGATGACGTCCTGCGGCGAGACGATGCCGGTCGCGTCGGCGACGCGCTCCCAGTAGCCGCGACCCTGCTCCATCACCTCGGCCACCTCGGACACCACCACCACGGTGCGCGGGTCCAAGAGCGTTCCGACCGGCACCGCGGTCTCGAGCACCGCCGGGTCGACCGAGGCGGCGACGAGCTGCACGGCGTCCACCTTGCGGTCGCTTGCCTGGGTCGCGAGGTCCACCTCGAAGATGCGCTCCACCTCGTCGCCGAAGAAATCGAGGCGCACCGGGAGCGCCCCGCCAGGCGGGAAGACGTCCATCACCCCGCCGCGCACGGCGAACTCGCCGGGGTTCTCGATTGCCTCGGTACGGACGTAGCCGCCGGCGGCGAGCCACGCCGTGAGGTCGCGCGGCGGGCAACGCGTACCGGCGCGCACGTCGAGCAGGAGTCCAGGGATGCGGTCCGCCGCCGGCATGCACTGCATCAGGGCCGGCAGCGCCGCCACGGTGATCGGCGGTGCGTCGCCCGCGTGCAGCCGGCGCGCCACGGCCAGGCGTTCGCCGAGGAGGTCGGTCGCCGCGGCGCCGTCGGTGGCGGCGGCCTCGAGCGCGGGCAGGAACGAGGGCCGAGGGCAGAGCCCGGCGTCGGCCAGGTCCCCGAGCTCCGCGGCGGCTTCCTCCGCCTCGTCGAGGTGCGCGACGACGAGCACCACGGGGCGGCCCGTGCGTGCGGCGATCGCCGCGGCGAGAAAGGTGGTGCTGCTGCCGGAGGCACCGCGGCACGAGGACGCCCCGCCCGCCTCCACGTTGGCGAGGAGGGGGTCAAGCGCCGGCGAACTGGCGAGCCCGCGAAACCACGCGAGCGATGCATCCATGTCGGAAGGCATCCAGGGGCAGCCTAGGCGCACGCGGCCGGCGGCGCCCCGGGGACGCCCGCGCGCGCGAACGGCCGCACGCCGCGCAGGAGCGCCGGGCCGACGCCGCGCACGCGATCGAGGTCGTCGACGGTGCGGAACGGCCCGCGCGACGCCCGGTCCTCGACGATGCGCGCGGCGAGCGACGGCCCGACCCCGGGCAGGAGCGACAGCTCGTCGGGGCCGGCCTCGTTCAGGTCGATGGCAAGCGGGGCGGGCGCGGGCGCGTCCGGGGCCCGGAGCGCCTGCACGGCGGCGAGCGCCGCCACGGCAGCGAGCGTGGCCGCGAGGGCCACCGCGCCGATCGGGCGCGGCGGTGCATCGTCGAGCGTCGTCACGACGCGGGTGCCGCCGCGGGGGACGGCGCGGGCGCGGGGCCAAGCGCCTCCCGCATCTTTCGGCGCACGCCGAGGAGCCGCGCCGCAGCCTGCTTCGGCGCGCCGCCCGGGCCGAAGAGGCCCGAGTCGCGCACGCCGGTGCCGGCGTCGTCGCGGAGGCGGTCCCAGACGACGACCTGCACCTTGCGGCTCGACATCGCCACCTGGAACGCCATGGTGGCCCATGCAGACTGCGACCGCTCGCTCCAGGGCTCGCGCCAGCAGCCGACGCCCGGCTCCCGCGGCGCGGCGCTCGGGGCGGCCAGCGCGCTCACCAGGATCGGCGGCATCTCGTTTCGGCTGATGAAGCGGTCGAGCATCGAGGCCACCTGCATCAGGTCGCGCGTGCCGCGGCCCGCGTCGCCGAGCACGACGGGGAGACCCACGAAGTCGAAGCGGACGCCCTCGGAGACCAGCATGCGCACGAACTGGATGGCCCCGATCGCGCCGCCGTCGGTGGGGGAGCGCTCGCCGAAGGGGTCACCCACCTCGACGATGAGCTTCGAGGCCGGCGCGGCCTGGCGGATCGTGACGCACGCGTGGCGCACGGCCTGGCACATCTGCGCGGGCGTGAACGCGGCCACCTCGTTGGCGTTGACACCCGCGGCGGCCAGCCAGATCGGCGACTGCGGCGCGTAGCGGACGGTCACCTCGCGCACGAACTCGTAGACGAGCCGCTCGAACTTCGCGGGGTCGCGCAGGGCCGGCAGCGCCCAGCTGGGCACGCCGCCCGGGCGCAGGTCAAGCAGCGGGCCCATCACCGGCACCCGGCGCGTCGACTTCGCCCAGATCATCCAGCGGTCGACCTGCTCCCACGTGAACCGGCCCTCGCGCTGCTCGATCGCCGACCACGGGGTGGGCACCAGCACCGTGTCGAATTCGCCCGAGAGGCACTGCTTCAGGAGGTCGGGTGCCTTCTCGATGGGCACGCGCACGCCGAGCGCGCGCGGCGTGCCCTGCGCGCCGTAGCGCTGGTGCAGCCCCAGCTCGGTGCGCCGCATCAGGAGCTTCTCGGAGGCGAACACCCCGAGGGCGAGCGCGTCGCGGAAGGCGTTCTGCGACCTGAAGGGGTCCATCTCCACCATGCCCGCCACGAACGTGGCACGCGCGCGCTCGAAGAGCTCGAACGCCTCGGGCGCGCGGGCGGGGTCGAGGAGCCCCCACGCCTCGCTCTTCTCCAGGACCAGCTTGATCCGGTGGCGCGCCAGCTCCTCGAAGAGCCGGTAGGGCTCCTGGCGCTGCTGCAGCAGGCAGGTCTGGAGCATCATGGTGCCGGCGCGGCCGGCGTCGACCTCCAGGCACAGCGCGATCGGCGGCTTCGCCTCCGACGGCGTGCAGACGATGTCCCCGCGCTCGAACGCCACCGTCCCGGCGAAGGTGGCATCGTTCGCCCCGAGGAGGTGCGGACGCACCAGGGGCCATGCCGCGGAGGGGCCGCGCTCGTCGAACGTCGAGAAGCGGAGCATGGTCGCGCGAGTGTATCCGGCACGCGTGAGCGTCCGGCGATCGATGCGCTTTCGCACGCGCCGTCGCGCGCGCGGGCGGCCGAATACGATCCGCCTCCGATGAGCACGGCCCAGGGCGATGCGATCGACGACGCGGTCTTCGAGACCGACCTGCCGCTTCCCGGCCGGCGCCGGGGCAAGGTGCGCGACGTCTACGCCCTGCCCTCGGCCGCGGGCGAGGCGCCCCGGATCCTCGTGGTGGCGAGCGACCGGGTCAGTGCCTTCGACGTGGTGATGCCGACGCCGATCCCCGGCAAGGGCCGGCTGCTGACGCAGGTGAGCGTGGGCTGGTTCCGCTTCCTGCGCACCCTCGGGCTGGTGCCGGACCACATGCTCGGCACCGAGGTCGACGGCATCCCCGGGCTCGACGCCGCGCAGCGCCGCGCGCTCGCGGGGCGTTCCATGACCTGCCGCGCCGCACGCGTGGTGCAGGTGGAGTGCGTGGCGCGCGGATACCTCGCCGGAAGCGGCTGGCAGGAGTACCGGGAGTCGGGCACCGCCTGCGGCATCGCGCTGCCCGCGGGCCTGCGCCAGTGCGAGCGGCTGCCGGAACCGATCTTCACGCCGGCGACCAAGGCGGCGGAAGGCCACGACGAGAACATCAGCTTCGACCGGATGTGCGACGCGGTGGGCGGCGACCTCGCGCGCCGCCTGCGCGACCTGACCCTTGACATCTACCGCGCCGCGGCGGAGCGCGCGGCCGGGCGCGGGCTGATCCTCGCCGACACCAAATTCGAGTTCGGGTTCGCGCTCGACGCGGGCGGCGAACCGACGGGCGAGCTCATGCTCGTCGACGAGGTGCTGACGCCCGACTCGAGCCGCTACTGGCCGCGCGCGGGCTACGAATCCGGGCGAGACCAGCCGAGCTTCGACAAGCAGTACCTGCGCAACTGGCTGCTCGCGGAGGTCGCGGCAGGCCGGTGGCGCAAGGAACCTCCCGGCCCCCGGCTTCCCGCCGAGGTCGTGGCGCAGACGCGGTCGCGGTACGAGGACGCGGCGCGGCTGCTGGCCTAGCGAGCGCAGCGCGGGACGCCGTCAGCGCAGCGCGGCGTCGGTGACGTTTCGCAGGAGCATCGCGACGGTCATCGGGCCGACGCCGCCCGGGACCGGCGAGATCCAGCCCGCCGCGGCGCGCACGGCGTCGAAGTCCACGTCGCCGACGGTGACCTTCGTGCCGTCGGGGCCCACGATCCGGTTGATGCCGACGTCGATCACCACGGCGCCCGGCTTCACCCAGTCGGCACCGACGAGGCGCGGCACGCCGCACGCGGCGACGATCACGTCGCAATCGCGGGCGAGCCGCGGCAGCTCCGGCGTGAACTTGTTGGTCGAGTGCACCGTGGCGTCCTCGCGCATCAGGAGGACCGCGATCGGCTTGCCGACGATGTTGCTTGCGCCCACCACCACGCAGCGCTTGCCGCGCAGCTCGATGCCGGTGTGCTCGATCATCTCCAGCGCCGCGAGCGCCGTGCACGGCACCAGGCTGCGGCGGCCGTAGACGACGTTTCCGATGTTGGCGGGGTTGACGCCCTCGACGTCCTTGTCGGGATCGATCAGCGACTGGATGCGCTCGGTGTCGATGCCGGCGGGCAGCGGCAGGTGCACCATGAGGGCACGCACGGCGTCGTCGGTGTTGAGGAGGAGCACGCGCCCCGCGATGTCGTCGTACGACGCGGAGGCGGGCAGCCGGTGCAGCACGTAGCGGATCCCGATCTCCTCGCAGGTGCGCGCCTGGTTCAGCGCGTAGATCCCCGCGGCGCGGTCGTCGCCGACGAGGAGCGCATCGAGGCGCACGGGGCGTCCGGCGGCCGCGATGCGGCGGCGCAGGTCGTCGCGCACCCGGTCGGCGAGCGCCTTGCCGTCGATCAGGCGGGCGACCTCTCGCTGGGGGGCGTTTGCGGCGGCGGGAACCATCATTCGGCCGCGAGGATACGGCCCGCCGGGCGCGCCGCGGCCGCGGTGGTATCGTCGTTCCGCCCGTGCGCGCCGGTGCGGCGCCTCCGCTGGGCATCCGCCACCCGTGGGACATCCCATGCTGAAGACCGCCATGTCGCTCGCCGGGCTCGTGCTCGCCTCCGGAGCGTTCGCCGCCGCGCAGAACTCCGTGCCCGCCACCAAGCTCGTGCCCGCCGCCGAGAAGCCCGCGCCCGCGCAGGACGCGCCGGCCGCCGAGCCGATGACCATCGGCAGCGCCGCCCCGAAGCCCGACATCGCGCTCTTCGTGCGCGGCAGCGAGCCGACGTGGTTCGACGGCGACAAGGTGTACGTGGTCGAGTTCTGGGCAACCTGGTGCGGCCCCTGCCGCGCGAGCATGCCGCACATCAGCGACCTTGCCGACAAGTACAAGGACAAGGTGGTCGTGGTCGGCGTGAGCGACGAGAAGGAGGAGACGGTCCGCAAGTTCCTCGACACCGACGAGTGGAAGCAGAAGGCCCGCTACAACCTGTGCACCGACCCGGACCGCTCCACGCACCGGCAGTACATGGAGGCCGCCGGCCAGAACGGCATCCCGACGGCGTTCGTCGTCAAGGGCGGCACGGTGCAGTGGATCGGCCACCCGATGGGGATGGACGAGCCGCTGGAGAAGATCGTCGCCGGCTCCTGGGATGCCACCAGCTACAAGGCGGAGTTCGAGGCCGAGGCGGCCGCGGCCCGCAAGCAGATGCAGCGCCGGCGCGAGATCGCCAAGGCCCGCAAGGACGGCAACTGGGACGCGATCGTCAAGATGATCGACGAGGACATCGCCGCGGCGCCCGAGCGGCAGCAGGCCGGCCTGAGGATGCAGAAGTTCATGATGCTCCTCACCGACGCCAAGATGCCCGAGAAGGGCTACGCCGTCGGCCGCGAGATCTTCGGGTCGAGCAAGGACGACGCCATGACGCTCAACCAGCTGGCGTGGTTCGTGCTCGACGACAAGCGCGTCGAGCAGCGCGACATCCCCTTCGCGCTCGAGGTGGCCAAGCAGGCCGTCACCGCCAGCAAGGGCGAGGACCCGGCCATCATGGACACGCTCGCGCGCGCCTGGTGGGAGTCGGGCGACAAGGCGAAGGCCGTCGAGTGGCAGAAGAAGGCGGTCGAGCAGGCCGAGGGCGACGCGGCGGACGAGCTGCGCTCGACGCTCGAGAAGTACCAGTCGGGCGAGGCGCCGACGCCGACCAAGAAGGCATCGCTGCGCCTCGACGACGCACCGGCCGCGAAGCCCGGTGACGCGCCGGCGGCCACGCCCGGCGACGCGCCGACCGCTCCCCGCGCGCCGCGCGCCCCGCGCCCGGCGGCGAAGCTCTCGCCGTCCGCCGAGAAGGTGTTCCCCGAGCTCGAGGCGCAGGGCTTCGACTCGACGGACGACCTGCTGGCGTTCGTCCCGAAGGCGAACTCCGACTACGAGTCCCTGATGCGCATCGTGCGCGCCATGCGCAGCTCGACCGACGACGGCAAGGTGTCGCTGCGCATCGCCGCGGCGATGATCTCCGACATGCGCCCGATGGCCGAGGCGCAGGTCAAGCAGTTCGGCAAGGCGGGCTCGATGCCGATGGCCCTGCCCGGCGTCGGCGCCGACGGGACGACCTTCGAGATCAAGCCCGAGAGCGACACCGAGGCGCTCCTGGTCGCCAAGGACGGGACGGGCCAGATGATCGGCCAGCCGCGCCCGCTCGTGAAGGCCGACGGCAAGTGGTGGTTCGACTTCGAGAAGGGCTCGGGCATGCGCCCGGGCGAGGGTGCGCAGACCGTGATGATGGCCAACATGATGGGCCAGGACATGCGCACCGCCATGTCGACCGCCGCCAAGGGCACCGCCAAGCGCGTGCTCGACGGCGAGTTCAAGTCGACCGAGGAGGCGAACTCGGCCTTCGCGCAGGCGATGCAGATGCAGATGATGGAACTGATGGGCGGCGGCATGGGTGGCCCCGG
>JBJTJU010000280.1:0-7216 GCA_046096165.1 Phycisphaerales bacterium
GGGACTCGTCGTGCGCACCATGCCGGCCGGTGCCGACGCCGGCGTGCCGGCGGCGAAGCTCAAGTTCGTCGAATGCCGCTCGGCGTCCGCGCCGCCGATGCCGGCGCAGCTCGTCGAGCTCGCGCAGTGGATCTCGGCCTACTACGTGTGCCCCGTGGGCATGACGCTCGCCTCGATGGTGCCCGCGGCGGTGAAGCGCGGCACCGGCACGGTGACGCGGACCTTCATCGACCTCGCCGACGGCTGGGAGGCGGCGCTTGCGGCCGCGACGCGCGTGACCGCACAGCAGCGGCGCGCGGTGGAAGCGCTGCGCGCGGCGCCGGCGGCGGAACGCCCGCTCGAGCTGCGGGCCCTGCGCGAGCGCGCGGGTCTCGGCACCGCCGAGCCCGTGAAGCGGCTGGTGGCGGCCGGCGTGCTGCGCCAGGAGCGGCGGTCGTCCGTCGAGGCAAGCTGGCGCGCCGAACGCGCGCTCGTGGACGCGGCCCCCGCGCTCACCGACGCGCAGCGCGGCGTGGTGGAGTCGGTCGGCGCGACGCTCGGCGCCGGCTTCTCGCAGCACCTGGTGTTCGGCGTGACCGGCAGCGGCAAGACCGAGGTCTACATGCAGCTCGTGCGCCGCGCGCTGGATGCGGGGAAGACCGCGCTGGTGCTCGTTCCAGAGATCGCGCTCACGCCGCAGACCGGCGGGCGCCTGCTCGCGCGCTTCCCGCAGGAGCGCGTGGCGATCCTGCACAGCGGGCTCACCGCCTCGCAGCGCAACCAGCAGTGGAACCTGGTGGCGCGTGGCGAGGTGCGCCTGGTGATGGGCGCGCGCAGCGCGGTGTTCGCGCCGATCCCGGACGGGGCGCTCGGGCTCGTGGTGGTCGACGAGGAACACGACCAGAGCTACAAGCAGGACCAGATGCCGCGCTACCACGGGCGCGACGTCGCGATCCGCCGCGCGCAGCTTGCCGGCTGCCCGGTGGTCCTCGGCAGCGCGACGCCGAGCCTCGAGAGCTGGTTCAACGCCACCGAGCGGAAGTCGAGCGCGCTCCACGTGCTGCGCTCGCGCGCGCCGGGGCTGCGGCTTCCCTCGGTGCAGGTGGTTGACTTCGCCGAGGAACGACGGCGCTTCCCCGACCGCCGCGTGCACCTCCTGGGACCCGCGCTTGCGGGCGCGGTGCAGGAGACGCTCGACGGCGGCGGGCAGGTGCTCATCCTGCTGAACCGCCGCGGCTACGCCAACTACATCGCCTGCGCCGACCCGCGCTGCGGATGGATGATGCGCTGCGACCACTGCGACGCCGGCATGATCTGCCACGCGCTGCCGGACGCCGCGGGCGGTGCGGCGGGCCGCTTCGTGCGCTGCCACCACTGCCAGTCAGAGCAGCGGCTGCCGCGCGGGTGCCCGAAGTGCGCGCGCGGCGTCACGGTGTTCGGCCTCGGCGTGCAGCGCGTCGAGGAGGAGCTCTCGAAGCTGCACGCGTCGCTGGTGCCGGGCGACACCATGATCCGGATCGACGCGGATTCCATGCAGGATGCCGCCGACTTCCACGACGCGCTCGGCCGCTTCGGCCGCGGCGAGGCGCGGCTCCTCGGCGGCACGCAGATGATCGCCAAGGGGCTCGACGTACCCGGCGTGCGGCTAGTCGGCGTGGGGTACGCCGACCCCGCGCTCAACCTGCCGGACTTCCGGGCCGCCGAGCGCACGTTCCAGCTCGTGAGCCAGGTGTGCGGCCGGTGCGGCCGCGGCGCCGACGCGGGCCGCGCCATCGTGCAGACGTTCCAGCCGGAGGCGCCCGCCATCCGGCTCGCCGCGGCGCACGACTACGAGTCGTTCGCGCGCGAGGAACTGGCGCTGCGCCGGCGCTTCGGCCTGCCTCCCTGGCGGCGCATGGCGCGCGTGGTGCTGCGCGACGCGGACGAGGAACGCGCCCGCGCGGACGCCGAGGCGCTTGCGCGTGCGCTGGCGGAGGCGGCCGCGGGCGAGCGCGGGACCGATGGCGCGCGGACGGCCGCGGGCGACCGCCCGGCGGTCGACGTGGCCGGCCCGGCGCCCTGCCCGATCGCGCGGATCGCCGACCGCTGGCGGATGCAGGTCGAGATCACCGCGCCGGGCGCGGCCGAACTCGGCCGCTTCCTGACCGCGTCCCGGAATGCCGGACTCCTGCGGTCCGGGGAGGCGATGGCCGTCGACGTGGACCCCGTGGCCCTGATGTAGGCGCCGGAAAGGCACCCCGATCCCCTACACTCGAAGGACTTCGGACGGCCTCCGCCCGCCGGCCAAGCCACAGGAGCGCGCGACCCCATGTCCGATCCCGCCACGGGTTCCGGTTCTGCACCCCACGCCCCCCTCGCGTCCACCGGACGCGCCGTGAACGCGTGGAGCCCCGAGTACGTCGAAGCGATGCACGCGGCGTGGAAGGCCGACCCGGCCGCCGTCGACGCGTCGTGGAACCAGTTCTTCCTCGGCTACGAGCTGGGCACCGAGCGCCCGGCTGAGGCCGCGCCCCCGTCCGGCGGGGCCGACCCCGCGCAGTCGAAGGTCGATGCGCTGATCGAGGCGTACCGCCGGCTCGGGCACCTCGGCGCCGACCTCGACCCGCTCGGGACCAAGCGCCCGATGCCGGAGTCGCTCGCGCTGTCGGCCTTCGGGCTCGGCGGCGCGGACCTCGCGCGCACGTTCTCGACGGGGACGCTCCCGATCGGGCCGTCCGCGACGCTTGCCGACATCGTCGCCTTCCTGCAGAAGGCCTACTGCGGCACCGTGGGCGCCGAGTTCGGCTTCATCTCCTGCCCGGCGCGCCGGGCGTGGATCGCCGAGCGCATGGAGGCCCTGGCCGCGCGCGGCGCGGTCGACGCGGCCGCCAAGGTGCGCATCCTCGACCGGCTGGTCGCGGCCGACGGCTTCGAGAACTTCCTGGCGACGCGGTTCATCGGCAAGAAGCGCTTCGGGCTCGAGGGCGGGGAGTCGCTCCTCGTGGTGCTCGACCGCGTGCTCGGCGACGCCGCGCGCGCGGGGGCCGAGGAGTGCGTGATGGGCATGGCCCACCGCGGGCGCCTCAACGTGCTGCACAACGTCGCCGGCAAGCCGGCCGAGATGATCCTCACCGAGTTCGATGAGAGCTGGGAACCGCACTTCGAGCAGGGCGGCGGCGACGTCAAGTACCACCAGGGCTTCAGCGGCGCGTACCGCACGGCCTCCGGCGCCGAGGTGCGCGTGTCGCTCTGCGCCAACCCGAGCCACCTCGAGTTCGTGGCGAGCGTGGCCACCGGCCGCGCCCGCGCGCGGCAGGAACGCGCGGCGCGCACGCTGGCCGAGGGCCGGCGCAAGGTGCTGCCCGTCCTCATCCATGGCGACGCGGCGCTGCCCGGCCAGGGCGTGGTCGCCGAGACGCTCAACATGTGCGGCCTCGACGGCTACGACGTCGGCGGCACGGTGCACGTGGTGATCAACAACCAGGTCGGCTTCACCACCGACAGCCGCGATTCGTACGCGGGCCCGTACTGCACCAATGTCGCGCGCATCGTCGAGGCGCCGGTGTTCCACGTGAACGGCGGCGACCCCGAGGCGTGCGACTTCGCGGCGCGCCTGGCGGCCGAGTGGCGCACGGCCTTCGGCGAGGACGCCTTCCTCGACATGTGGTGCTGGCGCAAGCACGGCCACAACGAGACCGACGAGCCGAACTTCACGCAGCCGGTGATGTACCGGCGCGTGCGCGCGGCGAAGCCCGTGGTGAACCGCTGGGCCGAGCGCCTGGTCGCCGAGGGCACCATCCCCGCCGACGGGCTCGAGGCGCGCACGAAGGCCCTGTTCGCAGAGCTCGACGCCGCGCAGAAGCGCGCCAAGGACCGGCCGAGCGAGCCGGGCCATGCGCCGTTCGACGGCGCGTGGAAGGGCATGCGCGGCACGTGGAGCGACGACCCGGTCGAGACCGGCGTGGCGCCGCGCACCCTGAAGTCGCTCGCCGCGCAGCTCGCGGCGGTGCCCGAGGGCTTCGGCGCGCACAAGACCGTCGCCAAGGGCGTCGCCGCGCGCGCCGCGGTCGACACGGGGAACGTCGACTGGGCCTCCGCCGAGCTGCTCGCCTACGCCTCGCTCGTCGAGGAGGGCGACACCGTCCGCCTCACCGGGCAGGACGTCAAGCGCGGCACCTTCAGCCACCGGCACGCGGCGCTCGTCGACCAGGAGACCGGCGAGCAGTGGATCGCGCTGCAGCACCTCAAGGGCGCGACGGGGCGCTTCGAGATCTTCAACTCGCCGCTCACCGAGTGCGCGTGCCTCGGGTTCGAGTACGGCTACTCGCTCGTCGACCCGCGGGCACTGGTCATCTGGGAAGCGCAGTTCGGCGACTTCGCCAACGGCGCGCAGGTGATCGCGGACCAGTTCATCGCGTCGGCCGAGGCGAAGTGGTTCCGCTCATCGGGGCTGACCATGCTGCTGCCGCACGGCTACGAGGGCCAGGGCCCCGAGCACTCGAGCGCGCGCATGGAGCGCTTCCTGCAGCTCGCGGCCGAGGACCGGCTGCAGGTCGTCTACCCGTCGACCACCGCGCAGGTCTTCCACGTGCTGCGCCGGCAGCAGCGTCGCGCGTTCCGCAAGCCGCTCGTGGTGATGACCCCCAAGAGCATGCTGCGGCTGCCCGCGGCGCAGAGCCCGGTGGCGGAGCTCGCGCACGGGCAGTTCCAGGCGGTGATCGCGGACCCGGCGAAGCCGGACCCGAAGCGCGTGCGGCGCGTCGTGCTGTGCACCGGCAAGCTCTACCACGAGCTCGACGCCGCGCGCCACGAGGGCGGCGGCAAACCCTCGGTCGCCATCGTGCGCGTCGAGCAGGTCGCGCCGTTCCCGGCCGAGGAGGTGCGCGCGCAGCTCGCCCGCTACCCGGAGGCCAAGGCCGTCTGGGCGCAGGAGGAGCCGGAGAACATGGGCGCCTGGCACCACGTGCTCGCGCGCTTCGCCGATTGGGGCGGGCCGGTGCCGGCGTACGCGGGCCGTCCCGCGCAGTCGAGCCCCGCGGTCGGCAGCAGCAAGCGCCATGCGAAGGAGCAGGCGAAGGTGATCGCGGCGGCGCTCGGCACGGCCGACGCGGCCGGCACCCCGGAGGCGAAGGCCGCCGGCAGGAACAAGGGAAGCGCGGCCCGCTGAGCGGGTGCGGCGCACGACACGTCACGCGCACGGAGAAGACGACCGATGGACATCGTGGTTCCCAGCCCAGGCGAATCGATCACCGAGGTCACCCTTGGCCAGTGGCACAGGCAGGACGGCGACTGGGTGGAGACCGACGAGATCCTCGTTGACATCGAGAGCGACAAGGCGACGCTCGAGGTCCGCGCCCCCGCGGCCGGCCTGCTGCACGTGAAGGCGAAGGCCGGCGCGGAGCAGAAGGTCGGTGCGGCGATCGCGTCGATCGACACGTCGGCGGCGAAGCCGGCGGGCGGCGGCGCGGCGAAGGCGGCGTCCGGTGCGCCGGCGGCTGCGCCCGTGGCGGCGCCCGCGGCATCCGCCGCGGCGGCCACCGAGGCCAAGCCCGAGGGCGGCCGCAAGGCGTCGTCGCTCGCGCGCAAGGTGGCGGCCGACAAGGGCGTCGACCTCGCGAATGTGGCCGGGAGCGGCACGGCGGGCCGCATCGTGGTGGCGGACGTCGAGCGCGCGGCGACCGGCGTGGCGGCCATCGCCAACCCGGTGAAGCCGGTGGCGCCGGCCCCCGCCCCGCTCGCCGTGGCGGGCGCGCGCGGCACGCGGCGCGAGCGCATGCCGAAGATCCGGCAGCGGATCGCCGAGCGGCTGGTGCAGGCGCAGCACACGGCGGCGATGCTCACGACCTTCAACGAGTGCGACATGACCGAGGTCATGCGCCTGCGCGCCGAGCACAAGGAGAGCTTCGAGAAGCACCACGGCGTGGGCCTCGGGTTCATGAGCTTCTTCGTCAAGGCGTGCACCAGCGCGCTGCAGCGGTTCCCCAAGGTGAACGCCTACTTCATGGGCGAGGAAGTCGAGCACCACGACTACTGCGACGTGTCGATCGCCGTCGGCACCGACCGCGGCCTGGTGGTGCCGGTGCTGCGCAACGCCGAGGCGATGAGCTTCGCCGAGATCGAGCTGGCGATCCGCGGCTTCGCGGCGCGCGCGCGCGACGGCAAGCTCTCGGTCGACGAGATGTCGGGCGGCACGTTCACGATCACCAACGGCGGCATCTACGGCAGCCTGATGTCTACGCCGATCCTCAACCCGCAGCAGAGCGCGATCCTCGGCATGCATGCGATCAAGAAGCGCCCGGTCGAGGACCCGCGAAACCCCGGGCAGGTCGCCCTGCGCCCGATGATGTACCTGGCGCTGAGCTACGACCACCGCATCATCGACGGCGCGGAAGCCGTGAGCTTCCTGGTGCACGTCAAGGACTGCATCGAGAAGCCCGAGCGGCTGCTCCTCGACTGACGTTCCTGGCAACTATCTCCCGCACGCGCCCCACGACGCGAGCAGCAGGCCGAGGTCCATGCCGTCGACCGATCCGCTGCCGTCGAGGTCGGCGGCGCCGGTGCCGCCCCACCCCGCAAGCATGAGGCCGAGGTCGATTCCGTCCACCGCGCCGTCGCGGTCGAGGTCGGGGCTTCGCCCCGCGCCCGGCCCGAGGTCGGCCAGGAACGGACGGGTCGAGCCGTTGAAATTGCCGACACCCGCGACGAATCGGCCGGACGCATCCACCGCGTGGGCCTCCGAGAGCGCGTACCAGCCCTCGAGGTCGACGCCCTGCTCCGCCAGGCGCTGCTCGAGCGGAACGATCCCCCCGCACTCGGTCCAGACGAACGCACGGTCGCCGTCCTCGGTGACCGCGGAGCCGATGATCACGGAGCCGTCGGCGTTCGCTGCCCGCGAGTCGGGGAGGGTCCAGCCAGCGAGCAGCCCGAGGTCCTCGAGCTGGCCCGCCGCGTTCCACCGGACCGGACGGCCGCCGGCCGCCGTCACGACGTTGCCGACGATGAACTGCCCGTCGGCGCTGATGCCGCGCGCGATGCCCCGCACCGCACCGGGCGGAAGCTGCAAGGCCACGGTGCCGGTTCCGGCGGTCCACCTGAACGGCCGGTCCCTTGGATTGATGTAGGTCGAGAAGTACCCGGCCACGACGCTGCCGTCGGCGGACACGGCGGTGGCACGGCCGTAGACGGGCCCCCCCGGAAGCCGCGGCAGCTGGACGGTGCCTTCGACGGCGTTCCAGCGGACCGGGATCGAGACGCTGGA
>JBJTJU010000281.1:0-2505 GCA_046096165.1 Phycisphaerales bacterium
CGCTTCCGCCGCGCCTCCGACGACCGCTTCTTCATCTCGATCGACGCGCGCGACCCGCGCTTCTACCGCTCCAAGACCGAGCACTTCCTGAAGTCGCTCGGCGCATCCGCCGTCGAGGCGGTGGAGGACTGACGTGCCCAAGCTCCCGCGCATCCTCGTCTACTCGCTGATGATCGCCGGCTGCCTGGCGCTCATCCCGCCGCTCGTCTTCGCGCGCATGCGCGCGGTGCCGAGCCCGAACCGCCCGATCCACATCTTCTACGACATGGACTTCCAGCCGAAGTTCAAGACGCAGGTGGGCAACCCGCTCTTCGCCGACGGCCGCGCCATGCGCCCGCCGGTCGAGGGCACCGTGGCCCGCGGCGAGTCCTACGTCGACACCCACATGTACGAGGGCGTCTCCGGCGGCCAGTGGGCGGCCACGCTCCCGGCGCCGATGAAGCTCGACGCCGCGACGCTCGCGCGCGGGCGCCAGCGCTTCGACATCTACTGCTCGGCCTGCCACGGCTACGCGGGCTTCGGCGACGGCGCCGTCAACCAGCGCGCGATGGAGCTGGTCACCAACGCCAACGGCCCGGTGAACGGCACCCAGTGGGTGGCCGCCAAGAGCCTGCACGACGAGACCACGCGGAACCAGCCGGTGGGCCAGCTCTTCAACACCATCACGCACGGCATCCGCAACATGGCCGGCTACGCCTCGCAGATCCCGGTCGAGGATCGCTGGGCGATCGCCGCCTACGTGAAGGCCCTGCAGCTGAGCCAGGACGCCGCCGCCGCCGACTGACCCCGAAGGACCTTCCCTCCCCATGGCCCACCACGACCACCACGCCCACGACCTCACCGACGCCAACCTCGGCGGCTCGGTGGCCGCGGGTCCCGCCCGCGCCATGCTCGGCACCGGTGCCGCGCTCGTCGCCGCCGGCGCCTGGCTCGGCTACCGCTCCGGCGATCCGTCCCACTTCGCGCGCCACTGGCTGGTGGCGATGATGCTGGGGCTTGCGATCTGCCTGGGCGCCATGTTCTTCGTCGTCGTGCAGCACCTGACGCGCGCCGGCTGGAGCGTCGCGGTGCGCCGGCCCGCCGAGGCGCTGATGCAGAACCTGCGCTGGGCGTGGGTGCTCTTCCTGCCCATCGCCTGGATGGGCTTCAACGGCTCGCTCGACGTCCTCTACCCGTGGGCGAACCTGGAGGAGATGGCGAAGGTGGCGCCCGCCGAGGCGGAGCTCGTCGGCAAGAAGGCCGGCTACCTGAGCGAGCGCTTCTTCTTCGTCCGCGCCGCCATCTACTTCGTGGCGTGGGCCGCGATCGCCTCGTTCTTCTGGGGCGCAAGCGTGCGCCAGGACCGCTCGGGCGACCCGGCGATCAGCGCCTCATGCCGCAAGTGGTCGGGCCCCGCCATGATCGTCTTCGGCCTCACCATCACCTTCGCCGCCGTCGACTGGATGATGAGCCTCTCGCCCGCGTGGTTCAGCACCATGTTCGGCGTGTACTTCTTCGCCGCCTGCGCCACCTGCGGCCTGTCGGCCATCGTGCTGCTGACCAAGCGGCTCCAGGGCTGGGGCCGCCTCCAGGGCATCGTGACGGCCGAGCACTACCAGGACCTGGGCAAGATGCTCTTCGCCTTCGGCATCGTTTTCTGGGCGTACATCGCCTTCAGCCAGTTCATGCTGATCTGGTACGGCAACCTGCCCGAGGAGACCACGTGGTACCTGGCGCGCCAGGTCGGCGGCTGGCTGCCGCTCAGCTGGGCGCTCCTGGTCGGTCACTTCATCGTGCCGTTCGTGTTCCTGATCTCGCGCTGGACCAAGCGCTGGAACGCGACGCTCGCCTTCGGCTGCGGCTGGATGCTGGTGTTCGGCACCGTCGACCTGTACTACCTGATCGTGCCGCACGTGCCGCACGACCTGGGCACCTTCTCCACCTACGCGGAGTTCGCGGCCAAGCACGCCGACTCGGCGCCGCACCTCCTCGACCCGTCCTTCCTGTGCATGGCGCTCGGCGTCCTGGCGCTGGTGGCGGGCGGCGCGCTCAACGCGCTCCGCTCGCACGCGCTGGTGCCGGCGCGCGACCCGTCGCTCGCCGAGAGCCTCGCCTTCGAGAACATGTGATCCCTCCGCACGGAGCACCCATGAGCACCGCAACGCCAGACAACGAGTTCGCGACGCCGACCGGGGTCCTCTGGGACGACCCGGAGCCCGGCCAGACCTGGACCGTCTCCCTCATCGGCATCACGATCTTCGCGGCGCTGACCATCGCCATCAGCGTCATCTACTTCCGCACCGAGCAGGCCGAGGTGAACGCCAAGGTCATCGAGCCGGAGTACCTCGCGCTCAAGGACCTGCGCGCGGCGCAGGTTCTGCATCAAGGCCTCGGCGGGCCGGCGCACCGCGACGCTCCAGCCGGCGCGCGTCAGGTGCTGCACGTCGACGAAGATCGTGGCGCCCAGGCAGCCCGCGAGGCCCAGCATCATCGCCACCAGCCAATGGCGCGCGAAGTGGGACGGAT
>JBJTJU010000282.1:0-6494 GCA_046096165.1 Phycisphaerales bacterium
GGGCGTGGGCCTCTGCTCCTACATGCTGATCGGCTACTACGCCACGCAGCCCGGGGCCACCGCGGCGGCGAAGAAGGCGTTCATCATGAACCGCGTGGGCGACCTGGGGCTCGCGCTCGCGATCTTCCTCATCTGGACCAACTACGGCACCGTGAGCTACGACGGGCTCTTCCAGGCCGTCGCCTCGGCCGACCCGCTCTCGGCGCAGGGCTCGTGGTCGAAGGCCGCGATCCCCTTCCTGCTCCTCATGGCAGTCTGCGGCAAGAGCGCGCAGGGGCCCCTCTTCACGTGGCTTCCGGACGCCATGTGGGGCCCGACCCCGGTGTCCGCCCTCATCCACGCGGCGACAATGGTCACCGCGGGCATCTACCTGCTCGCGCGCATGGCGCCCTTCTACACGCAGCAGGCGATCGGCTCGGAGTGGGCCGAGCCCGCGCTCCTCACCGTCGGCTGGATCGGCTGCATCACGGCGTTCCTGGGCGCGACCATCGCGTGCGGGCAGTTCGACTACAAGCGCGTCTTCGCGTACTCGACGATCAGCTCGCTCGGCTACATGGTGATGGGCCTCGGCGTGGGCACCGCCTTCGGCGGCGTCTACTACGTGTTCACCCACGCGTGGTTCAAGGCCCTGCTCTTCCTCACCGCCGGCGCCGTCATGCACGGCATGGCCGGGCAGGCCGACTTCCGAAAGCTCGGCGGCCTCATGAAGGTGCCGGGCTTCCGGCTGACCATGGTGTGCATGCTGCTTGGGTGCCTGTACCTGGCCACCGCGCCCTTCAGCGCCGCCGCGCTCTCCAAGGACATCATCCTGTACCAGGCGCTCACCAGCCCCGTGGACCAGGTGCGCTGGATGGGCTGGCTCGGCCTGCTGACCGCGGGCATCACCGCCTACTACGCCTTCCGCGTGTGGTTCCGCCTGGCGCTCGGCCCGGTGCACATCGAGCCCGGCCCCGACCAGCACGGGCACGGCGACGATCACCACGGGTCGCACGGGCACGATGCGCACGCGCACCATGGTGGGCATGGCCACGGCTTCCACCCGCACGCGCCGGGCGTCCGCATCTCGCTCGTCCTGGCCGTGATCGCCATCGGCTCGGTCCTCGCGGGCCTGCCGAGCTACCTCGAGAAGTCCGCGGGCTACAACTGGATCCAGCGCTTCGTGCTGAACTCGACCGCGTGGAACCGCGCCACCGCCGGCCCCGAGCACGCCGAGATCCTCGGACGCGACGCGCACGGCACGCTCTTCGTGCTGGCGACGGGCGTGGTGGTCCTCGGGCTCGGGCTCGCCTGGGTGCTGCACGCGGCCAACCGCGGCCTGGGTGACCGGCTGCGCGCCTCGATGCTCGCCACCCCCGGCCTCAAGTGGCTGGCACTCGGGAGCGAGCACGGCTGGTACGTCGACCAGCTCTACGCGGCCATGATCGGCGTGCCGGCCTGGATCGGCGCGCAGCTCCTCGCCTTCGTCGACCGGTTCGTGATGGACGGCGTGATCGTCACGGCCGTCGGGCGCATCCCCGGGTTCTTCGGGCGCATCTTCCAGCCCCTCTACACCGGAAGCGTCCAGGGCTATGCCCTGACGATGGCCGGCGGCATCGGGCTGATCGTCGCGTGGGTGGTGTGGATCTGGCTCTCGGGAGGTGCGTCGTGACGCTTGCGGTCCTCCTCATCGTCCTGCCGCTTGCCGGCGGACTCCTCTGCCTCGCCGGCGGCGATCGCGCGGCCAAGGCCCTGGGCATGGCGGCGTCGCTGGCGACGCTTGCCGTCGCGGTGGCCTTCGCGGTGCAGTTCCCGCACTGGACGGACGGGCAGTACTGGCCGAACGCCGAGGGCTGGAAGCTCTTCAACGCCTTCGGCGTCGACTTCCTGCTCGGCACCGACGCGGTGGGGCTCCTCCTCATCGTGCTGACGGCGATCCTGATGCCGTGCTCGATGCTCGTCAGCTTCTCGAGCATCACCCAGCGCCAGGGCGGCTTCTACGCGCAGTTCCTCTTCATGGAGGCGGCGGTCATGCTCGCCTTCCTGGCGCGCGACCTGATCCTCTTCTACATCGGCTACGAGTTCACCCTCGTGCCGCTCTTCCTGATCGTCGCCATCTGGGGCGGCCCGGACCGGCGCAACGCGTCCATCCGGCTCTGGGTGTTCAGCTTCGTCGGCAGCGTCGTGTCGCTGGTCGGGTTCATCTACCTCGGCGCCGCGCACGCGTCGGACACCGGCACCCCGCTCACCTTCTCGATCGCCAAGCTCACGGCCTACGGCCAGTCGCTCCCGGCCGACGTCCAGTGGTGGGTGTTCCTCGCCATCATGGGCGGGTTCGCCGTCAAGGTGCCGTTCGTCCCGGTGCACTCCTGGCTGCCGCTCGCGCACGGCGAGGCGCCGACGGCGGGCAGCGTGGTGCTGGCGGGCATCGTGATCAAGATCGGCCAGTACGGCGCGCTGCGCTTCGCCTTCCCGATGGCGCCCGAGGGCGGCCTGGCGCTTGCCTCCACCTTCGCGGCGCTCGCCGTGGTGGGCATCATCGCGATGAGCCTGGTCTGCTGGGTGCAGAACGACGTCAAGCGCCTGGTGGCCTACAGCTCCATCGCGCACATGGGCCTGGCGCTCCTTGCCATGTTCGCCTTCAACGTGGCGGGCATGGAGGGCGGCATCCTCTACATGGTGAACCACGGCCTCTCGACGGCCGGCATGTTCATGTGCATCGGCATCATGTACGAGCGCTACCACACCAAGGACATGGAGCTCGTGGGCGGCCTGATGCAGCGGATGCCCGTGTGGAGCGTCTTCATGGTGCTCTTCGCGATGGCGTCGCTCGCGCTGCCCGGCCTCAACGGGTTCGTGAGCGAGTTCCTCTGCCTGCTCGGCGTCTTCACGGCCGACCGCGGCACCGGCACGGGCTTCCCGGGAATCCTGGGCCCGGCCTACGCGGTGCTCGCCGGCCTGGCGCTGATCCTGGGCGCCCTGTACGTACTCCGCATGCTGCAGAAGGTCGTGTTCGGGCCGCTGCGCGAGCCCGCGCAGCACGGCAACGACCACCACGCCGGCAACCACGGCCACCATGGTCAACACGGAGCCGAGATCCGCGACCTGAACGCCCGCGAGGTGCTCAGCATGCTGCCGCTCGCGGCGGGATGCGTGGTGATCGGCCTCTGGCCGCAGCCGATCCTGGACGCCATCAAGCCGGTGGCGCGCGACGTGGTCGCCCCCTACACCGCGCTCATCGAGCGCTCGCAGCGTGACGGCGCCGCCACCGCGGCCGCCATCGCCCCGCCCGCAGGCAGCGACGCGACCGCCACGACCGGAGGCATGCCGTGACCGCCATGACGCCCGTCCTCGCCGCCGCCGCGCTGGGGCCGAAGTTCTCCCTGATCGCGCCCGAGATCGTCCTGTTCTGCGGTGCGGTGCTCTGCGCCATCATGGGCATCTCGCGGGCGCGCGCCGTGCGCGCCATGGTGCCGTGGATCTCGGCCGCCGCCCTCGTCGCCACCTTCGTCACCATGCTGCGGACATGGACCCCCGAGGCCGCCGCGGCCGCGGACCTGCCGATGCCCATGCTCGGCAAGTACGTGATCGCCCTGCTCTGCGTGGTGGGCCTGGGGCACGTCCTCTCGACCGTCGGCAGCATCGACCGCCTCGCCGAGCGCCAGGTGGCCTCCGGCATCGCGGCGTTCGACCCCGTGCGGGTGATCCAGGGCGAGTTCCACGCGTTCCTCCTGCTCTCGCTGTGCGGCGGCATGCTCGTCTGCCACGCCACGGACCTGATCTGGCTGTTCCTGGCGTTCGAGCTGTGCTCGCTCCCGACCTACGTGCTGGTGGCGATCGGACGCACCGCCGACCGCAGCATGGAGGCGGCGATCAAGTACTTCTTCCTCGGCGCCATGAGCACGGCCACCATGCTCTTCGGCTTCGCGCTCCTCTACGGCGCGACGGGCACGCTCGAGCTGGCCCCCATGCGCGAGGCATTCATGCTGCAGGCCCAGACCGGCGGCATCGGCGCGATGGCGGTGGTGGGCACGCTGCTTGCCGTGATCGGCATCTGCTTCAAGCTGGCGGCGGTGCCCATGCACTTCTACGCCCCGGACGTCTACGAGGGCGCGTCGAGCCCGGTGGCCGCGTTCATCAGCTTCGTCCCGAAGGTGCAGGGCTTCGTCACGCTGGTGCTCCTCCTGGGCACCGTGGGCTGGAGCGCCGGCGGCGAGAGCGCCATCCCGCAGGTGATCGCGGCGGTGCTCTGGATGATCGCGGTGCTCACCATGACGCTCGGCAACATCGGGGCGCTGCTGCAGCGCTCGGCCAAGCGCATGCTCGCCTACAGCTCGATCGCCAACTCGGGCTACATGCTGGTCGGCATCCTGGCCGGCCCCACGATCGGCATCGACGCCACGCTGCTCTACCTGCTCACCTACGGCGTCGCGAACCTCGCGACCTTCGGCGCGCTTGCCGCCATCGAGCGCAACGGCCAGGAAGTCGACTCGATCGATGACCTCGCCGGCCTGCGCGTGCGCGCGCCGGCGATGGCGCTGGCGCTGGCGATCGGCGCCCTGAGCCTGACCGGCATCCCGCCGCTCCTTGGGTTCTGGGGCAAGCTCGACCTCCTGATCGCAAGCGCAGAGGGCAGCCAGCGCGCGCTCCTCGTCATCATGGCGCTCAACAGCGGCATCGCGGCCTTCTACTACCTGCGCCTCGTGGCCCTGCCCTTCGTGCAGGACCCCACGCCGCGCACGCAGGGCGTGGCCGGCGTGCACTCACCCTGGCCGCGGCTCAGCGCCCTGGTCTTCGCCATCGGGTGCATCGTGCTGCCCTTCGCCGTCAACCAGCTGAAGTCTGAGTCGCAGGGTGCGGCCGGAACGGCTCCCCCGGCACAGGCACAGTTGGAGTACAATCTTTCCTCTCTCGGGCCCTGAAACGGCGCCCGGGGAGGCACGCGACCGTAGCTCAACTGGATAGAGCATCGGTCTACGAAACCGAAGGTTGCTGGTTCGAGCCCAGCCGGTCGCGTTGATCCAGCCCTGGCACCACTGCCGGGGCTGTTTCCTTTCACGGAACGAAATTCCGCGGTGTCAGCTTGCGGCACGCATTCCTTGAGGCATCCTGAAGAACCATGGTTCAGGGACTTGGACGTGGCGTGGGTGGCGGTTTGGCGATCCTGGGCGCGCTCGGCGCGGCCGGGCTGTGCCACGGCCAGGTCTCGAACGACGACCGTGCCCAGGCCATCCGGATCCGTCCCGGGCAGACGGTCACCGCGCTGACCGCGCTGGCGACACCCTCACCCGACCCCCTGCCGTCCTCCGAAGGCTGCCAGTTCCTGGGGTGGTCCGCACCCCGCAAGGACGTCTGGTACCGCTTCGATCCGCCGCAGCCGGATGGGCTCCTGACGCTCGACCTCTGCGAGTCGAACTTCGATACCTCGGTGGTGCTCTACCGGCTCGACCCAGCATCCGGCGCCATCGAGCAGATCGCCTGCGACGACGACGACTGCAACCCGGCGGGCCCGACCTACCAGTCCCGGATTGCCGGGCTCCGGCTCGTCGCGGACACCCGTCCGGTCCTGGTGCGCGTGGCCGGCTGGAGCAACCAGGTCGGCACCATGCGCATGCGCGCCGACTGGACGCCGGCAGGCATCACGCCGGCCCGCTTCACCGCCGGCGGGCTGTACCAGGACGGCCAGGTCACGCTCTCCGGCCAGCAGTCCACCTCGCAGGGCCCGGGCTCGGTCGGGCCGGTGCATGCCTTCGTCCAGGGCCAGGCGCAGGTCGGTGCCGCGCGCGCGGGCGGCTTCGTCGCGGCGTCGGTGACTTCCGGATGGACCGACTCCTGCGAGGTTCGCCTCGAGGGCGCGCTCGAGGCAGCGCAGCCGGCGAACGCCGGGGCCACCAGCCGCTTCCGCTGCATCGACGGCAACGCCACGGGTGCGAGCGCGCCGCTCGAACTCACGCTCGACGCGGAGCGCTACTTCCGGCTTTCCTCGCCGGGCTCCGTGCAGCCGACGTTCGTCGCAGGCACCGGGTGCATCTGCGGGAACCGCCTCACGGCCGGCACCTACCTCGTCGAGGTCGACTTCGGCGTGGCGCTCGCGGGCTCCGACTCGGCCGCAGCGCAGACCGTCGACTGGCGGCTCGAACTGTCGACCACGCCCTTCCGCATCGGCGACCTCGACGGCGACGGCGCGGTCGACGGCAACGACCTCGGACGGATGCTCGCCGCATGGGGTGGTTCGGGGCCAGAGGACATCAACGGGGACGGCACCGTGAATGCCGATGACCTCGGCGCGCTGCTCGGTGGCTGGGGCCCCTGACGGTCACCCGGCGCGACGCACGGCGACCGCGACCACCGGCACCGCCAGCATGCACACCAGCCCGGCGCGCAGGCCGTTGAACGCGCCGATCGAGAGCCCCAGCGCGTCGAACACCAGGGGCTCGAGCGGAATCCACGTCGCGACCGCCGCACCGGCACCGGCCACCGCCACCACGCCCGCGCCCCGGGCCGGCCACAGGCGCCCG
>JBJTJU010000283.1:0-3401 GCA_046096165.1 Phycisphaerales bacterium
GGCTCGATCACGTGCGGGAAGTAGCGCTCGTTCCGCCCCTGGTCGAAGTACCGGGCCTTGTCGTTCTTGCCGCTGTGGGTGGCGTGCGCGCGCAGGTCGAAGTCGGCGCGGTGCGCGACGCCCTCGAGCTCGCCGAAGCCCGGCGCCGTGAACGGGAAGCGGTACTCGATGTCGCTGGTGCCGGCGCCCTCCTTCGCGTAGTGGGCGAGCTCGTCGCGGTCGTGCTCGCGCAGCTGCAGGTTCGAGCTCGTGAGCCCGATCGACTGCCACCACGAGAAGCGCCAGTCGCGCCACCATCGGTACCACGCGTCCGCCTCGCTCGGGTGGATGAAGAACTCGATCTCCATCTGTTCGAACTCGCGGCTGCGGAAGGTGAAGTTCCGCGGCGTGACCTCGTTGCGGAACGCCTTGCCGACCTGCGCGATGCCGAAGGGGACCTTGACGCGCGTCGAGTCGACGACGTTCTGGAAGTTCACGAAGATGCCCTGCGCGGTCTCGGGGCGGAGGTACGCCTTCGAGTCCTCGTCGCGCACCGCGCCGCAGTGCGTCTCGAACATCAGGTTGAACATCCGGGGCTCGGTCAGGGAGCCGGGCTCGTCCGCGTCGGGGCCGATGGTGCGCGCACGCTCCTCGGCGGTGATCGCGGTGAAGGGGCGGAGCACGTGCCGCGCGGGATCGGGCGCATCGCACTTCTCGTACTTGCAGAGGGCCTTCGCGGCCTTGGCACGGGCAGCGTCGTCGCCCTCGACGAAGGCCCACAGCCGCGCCCCCGGGGCCACCGCGCCCAGCACCACCAGGTGATCGGCCCGGTACCGCGCCTTGCTCGCCCGGCAGTCGACCATCGGGTCGTTGAAGCCGCCCACGTGGCCCGAGGCGACCCAGACCTTCGGGTTCATGATGATCGCGCAGTCGAGGCCCACGATGTCGACCGCCTCGCCCATCGGGCCGACGAGCTCGCGCTGCACCACGTCCTGCCACCACGCGTTCTTGAGGTTGCGCTTGAGCTCCGTGCCGAGCGGGCCGTAATCCCAGAAGCCGTTGATGCCGCCGTAGATCTCGCTCGACTGGAACACGAAGCCGCGGCGGCGGCACAGGGCCACGATCTGGTCCATGCTCTTGGTGGCGTCGGGCGAACCTGGGGCGGAGTCGTCGGGCATGGGGCGGGCATTGTATGGATGGCCTGCCGCGCGCACGGCGCCGCGTTAGGATCGCTCGCCATGCCAGCCGCTCGGCGCACGTCGTCCCGGACCGATCGCCCATCGCGCGCGGGGCGCGCCCGGCCGCCACGCGCGCGCCGCGCGCCGGAGCCGGAGGACCTGCTGTGCATGGTGGGCGTGTCGGACGCGCGCATGTCCCCCGACGGCCAGAGCGTGCTGTTCGCGCGCAAGGTGGTGAACGCGCGGAACGCGTACGACACCTCGGTCTGGACCGCCGATGCAGACGGCCGCCGCGGGCCGCGCGCTCTGACCGCAGGCCCCAGGGACATGATGCCGCGCTGGAGCCCCGACGGCATGCGCGTGGCGTTCGTCCGGCTCGACGTCAAGAGGCCGCCGCGCATCATGGTGGTTCCCGCGAAGGGAGGCACCGCCCGCGAGCTGGTCGAGATGCCGCACGGCAGCGTGCGTGACTTCACGTGGAGCCCGTGCGGACGCCGGATGGCGTTCGCGTTCCGCCCGGCCGCGGACGGCCGCACTCCCAAGGCTGCCAAGGCACGCGGGGCGCGGGGGCTCTCGGAGCCTCCATGGGTGATCGACGACGTCTGGTACCGCCTCGACGGCGACGGCTACTTCGGCGCGCAGCGCTACGCGCTCTGGGTGCTTGACGTCGAGCGCGCGACCGTCGACTGCGTCTTTGACCGCGACCGGCTTGGCACCTTCTCGTACGACTGGGCGCCCGACGGCAGTGTGCTCGCGGTGGCGGCGAACCCGCACCCGCGCGCTCCGTGGGAACCGGCCGAGGCGGAGCTCGTCGTCGTCACGCCGGGCGCGCGGGGCCGGCACGTGGTCTCGCGCATCCCGGGGCTCCCGAAGGGCCCGAAGTCCTGCCCGCGCTGGAGCCCCGACGGGCTGCGCGTCGCGTTCGTGGGCCGCGCCGGAACGGACGCGATGTACGGCACGCGCAACGTGGATCTCTTCGTGCATGACTTCGTGGCAAGGCGCACGACGTGCCTGACGGCGGGCAGCGACCTCTGCATGCAGGCCGCGACCCTCAGCGACTCGGGCGAGCCCGCCTTCGATGCGCAGGTGCGCTGGTTCCCCGATGGGACGGCGATCTTCTTCCGCGCCGGATGGCACGGAAGCGGCCTGGTCGCGAGCGTCCCCGCGCACGGCGGCCCGGTGGCCTTCCACGCCGAGCCCGGCGCGGAGCACGTGATCGGCACCTTCAGCGCCGACGGATGGCGGCTTGCGTGCGTCCGCTCGACGCCGACGCAGCCCGGCGAGGTTTACGTGCTCGAGGTCGAGAACGCCACATTTGCGGCCCGGAAGGTCACGGGGTTCAACGATGCGCTGCTCGATGAGCTGGACCTGGTCGAGCCGCGCGAGCGATGGGTGAAGGCGAAGGACGGCCACCGCGTGCAGTGCTGGAGCATGCGTCCGCGCGGCGCGCGTGGACGCATCCCCGCCATCCTCGAGATCCACGGCGGCCCGCACGCGCAGTACGGGCTCACGTTCTTCCACGAGTTCCAGCTTCTGTGTGCACAGGGGTACGAGGTGTGGTTCCCGAATCCACGAGGATCCAAGGGCTACGGCGAGCGCCACGCCGCGGCGATCCGCGGCGCCTGGGGCACGAAGGACTGGATGGACGTTCAGGCCGTGGCCGCCGCGATGCGGCGCGATCCGGGCATCCGGCGCGACCGGATCGGCATCATGGGCGGGAGCTACGGCGGCTACATGACCAACTGGGCCGTGGCGCACGATCGCGGGTTCCGCGCGGCGATCACGGATCGCTGCGTCAGCAACATGGTCAGCATGGCCGGCAACAGCGACCTGGTGGACTTCCCGGGCGCGGAGTGGAAGGGAGGCCCGTTCACGGACCCGCGCGCGCTGTGGCAGGCAAGCCCGATCGCGCATTTCGCCAAGGTCCGCACGCCGATGCTCATCATCCACTCCGAGGGCGACCTGCGCTGCAACGTGGAGCAGGGCGAGCAGGTGTTCACCGCGCTCTGCACGCTCGGCGTGCCGGCGCGCTTCGTGCTCGACCCGCGCGGCTCCTGCCGTGGCTCGACGCGCGCGGGCCCGCCCGACCGGCGACTCCACCGCCTGCGCGAGATCCTCGCGGGGGGGGCGCGGGGGATGGTTTGACTGCGGATCATCCCGGGATGAGCGCGCCGCGACCGTCGCCGGAGCAGGCCATGGAGCCCGTCGGGGCGCGCGTGCGCTTCCTCGGCGAGGAGGCGGGAG
>JBJTJU010000284.1:0-8854 GCA_046096165.1 Phycisphaerales bacterium
GATGCGCTCGTGGTCACCTGCCTGGTGGCCCTGGCGCAGACGGCCGACGGCAAGGCGCTGCCGGCCGATGCCGCGCCGCGGCTTGGCGTCTGGCAGATGGCCGACGGCGCGTGGAAGCTCGCGGCGTGGGCCTCGCTCAACATGCCCGAGGTTCGCCCCGCGCCCGCCGCACCCGCCTTCGCGGGCGATGCCGCCGTGTCCGCCGAAGGTGCGGCGATGGTGACCCGGTTCCTCGGCACGCAGCACCGCAAGGAGCTGCCGGCCTTCGAGGCGATGCTCGCCGACGGCCTCCAGGTCATCAACTTCAAGGGCCAGAAGGTGCGCAAGGACATCGAGCGCGGCGCCGAGGCCGCCACGATCGACGAGCCGAAGGTGGCCGACGCGCGCGCCGCGCGCTGCGGCGACCTCACGGTGGTCACCTGCACGCTGACCATGGGCCAGAAGATCGGCTGGACGAAGCTGCCCGCCGACCCGGCGCCGTTCATGGCCGTGTTCCAGGGCACCGGCGATGCCGCGAAGGTCATCGCGATGGCGAACACGAACAAGCCGAAGTGACGACGGTGCTCGTTCAGCGGCCGCGCATTGCGAGGCGCGCGCCCAGCCTGTCCACCATGGATTCGCCTGCGGCGCCACCCGCGACACCCACCGCGTAGCACGCGATGTCCGACCAGAGGAAGCCCGACCCGAGGACGAGCGCGCCCAGCCGCGTCGCCCGGATCCCGTCGATCCATGGTGCGTGGTGGAGCTGGCTTGCCTCGATCGCCACGGCGAATGCGAACGCCGCGGCGGCCCGGCGGGCGATCGACGTCGACGGCCGGGCGATGCCGATCGCCAGGTACGCCGCCGTCGCCCAGAGCACATCGCCCGCATACGCGGCGAGGAACCCCGGCAGCAGCTCGCCGAACCGCCTCGACGCCAGTCCGAGCGCAATGGTCACCGCGAGGCACGCGGCGAACCCAATTCGCCGGCCGATGCGCGGATCGGCCGGCGCGGGACCCAAGGCTCAGCCCTCCCCGACGATCATGCCTGCGGCCACGGTCGCGTTGGTCGACTCGTCGACGAGGATGAACGCGCCGGTCGTCCGGCTGCGGTGGTAGGGGTCGTGCATGATCGGCGCGGTGGTGCGGACGGTGATGCGGCCGATGTCGTTCGCGGCGAGCTGCTGTGCCGACGTGTCGCGGTGGCCGGTCTGGATGTCCAGGCGATAGGCGATCGACTCGACCATCGCGCGGGCATTGCGCGTGGTGTGCTTGATGGCGTAGCGCGTGCGCGGCTGCAGGGAGCGCTCGCCCAGCCAGCACACCCGTGCGTCGAAGGCCTGCGAGACGGTCGGCCGGTTGCCCGGCCGGCAGATCATGTCGCCGCGCGAGACGTCCAGGTCGTCCGCCAGGTGCACGGTCACGCTCATCGGCGGGTAGGCCTCGTCGATCGCGCGGGGCAGGCCGTCCGGGCCGATTTCCTCGATGCGCGCGATCCGGGTCTCGAGCCCGCTCGGGAGCACCACCACCTCGTCGCCCGGGCGCATCACGCCGCCCGCCACCTGCCCGGCGTAGCCGCGGTAGTCGGCGAATCGGTCCGACTGCGGGCGGATCACCCACTGCACCGGGAAGCGCACGTCCTGCATGTTCCGGTCGCTGGCGATGTGCACGTGCTCGAGGTGGTGGAGCAGGGTGGGCCCCGAGTACCAGGGCATGTTCGCCGAGCGATCCACGATGTTGTCGCCGTGCAGCGCGCTGATCGGGATGAACGTGACGTCCTGGACGTCAAGCCGCGTCGCCAGCTCGCGCATCTCCGACTCGATCCGCCGGAACGTGGCCTCGTCGTGCCCCACGAGGTCCATCTTGTTGACGGCCATCACCAGGTGCGGGATGCGAAGGAGCGACGCGATGTAGGCGTGCCGGCGCGTCTGCTCGAGCACGCCCTGGCGCGCGTCCACCAGCACGATGGCGAGGTTCGCCGTGCTCGCCCCGGTGACCATGTTGCGCGTGTACTGCACGTGCCCGGGAGTGTCCGCCAGTATGAACCGTCGGCGCGGCGTGGCGAAGTAGCGGTAGGCGACGTCGATCGTGATTCCTTGCTCGCGCTCGGCGCGCAGGCCGTCGGTGAGGAGCGCCAGGTCCGGCCGCTCGTCGCCCCGGCGGCGCGAGAAGTCCTGCACGGCCTCAAGCTGGTCCTCGAAGATCGACTTCGAGTCGTGCAGCAGGCGGCCGATCAGCGTGCTCTTGCCGTCGTCGACCGACCCGGCGGTGGAGAGCCGCAGCAGCTCGACGGGGGGCTCCCGCAGCATCAGAAGTACCCCTCCTTCTTGCGGTCTTCCATGGCCGCCTCGGTGGCGCGGTCGTCGGCGCGGGTGGCGCCGCGCTCGGTGACGCGCGCGGCGGCCACCTCGGCGATCACCTCGTCCATCGTGCGCGCCTCCGAGCGCACCGCGCCCGTGCAGCTCATGTCGCCCACGGTGCGGAAGCGCACGGTCTCCTCGAAGAGGTCCTCCGTCGGCAGCCGGCGCATGAACGGGCCGTCCGCGTACAGCATGCCGTCGCGGCGGAACACCGGTCGGCGGTGCGCGAAGTAGATCGCCGGCAGCTCCAGGCCCTCGGCCTTCACGTACTGCCAGACGTCGAGCTCGGTCCAGTTGGAGAGCGGGAAGACGCGCAGGTGCTCGCCCGCGCGGATCCGGGTGTTGTAGAGGTTCCAGAGCTCGGGGCGCTGGTTCTTCGGGTCCCACTGCCCGAATTCGTCGCGGTGCGAGAAGATCCTCTCCTTGGCACGGGCGCGTTCCTCGTCGCGGCGCGCCCCGCCGATCGCCGCATCGAAGCGGTGCGCCTCGATCGCGTCGAGGAGCGTCGTGGTCTGCAGGCGGTTCCGCGAGGCGCGCGGCCCGGTCTCCTCGGTCACGCGGCCGCGGTCGATCGAGTCCTGGACGCTCGCCACCACCAGGCGCTCGCCGAGCTCGGCCACGCGCCGGTCTCGGTACTCGATCACCTCCGGGAAGTTGTGCCCGGTGTCCACGTGCATCAGCGGGAACGGGAACCGCGCCGGCCGGAACGCCTTCTCCGCCAGGCGCAGCAGGACGATCGAGTCCTTGCCGCCCGAGAAGAGGAGCACGGGCCGCTCGCGTTCGGCCGCCAGCTCCCGCAGGACGTGCACCGCCTCGTCCTCGAGCGCGCGCAGGTGGCCGCGTCGGTAGGAGCCGGGGGTTGGTTCGCCGTCCGCGCGGGGCATGGCGGGGCAGACTCTAGCGCCACGCGGCGGGCGGTGCCGACGCCGGTCGATCGGTAGTCTGCGACCCCCGGAGAACCTGCTCGATGAGTGACGCGCCGTACGCCCCGCCCACCGCGCCCACGCCCGTCGCCTCTGCAGACGCGGGCGGCACCGGACTCGCCGTGGCCGCCCTTGTCTGCGGCATCGTCGGCCTTTGCGTGCCGGTGCTTGGGCTCGTCGCGATCATCCTCGGGGTCGTGTACCTGGCGCGCCCGCGCACGAACGGGCGCGGTCTGGCGATCGGCGGCATCGTCACCGGCGTCCTCGGGCTGCTGTCGACGGTGGCCCTGCTGCTGGCGCTGCTGCTGCCGGGGCTCGGCCGGGCGCGACAGGCCGCGCGTCAGGTGCAGAGCAGCGCGCAGATGCAGCAGATCGCGAACCTCCTGCGCTCGGATGCCGAGGAGCCGGCCGCCGACGCGAGCCTCGAGTCGCGCTACGCGCTGACGGCCGACATGTGGATCTCGCCGTCGGCCGACGGTGGGACCCGTTCCTACCTGCGGATCGTGCCGGACCCCGCGTTCGCCGCGATCGGCGAACCCATCTTGGCAGAGGACCCGGACATGGTGGACCGCCGGTCGCTCGTCGTTGCGTACGCGGATGGCAGCATCAGCTCGATTCCACGCGACGAGGTCATCGAGCTGCTCAAGGCCGCGGGTCCGCGCGTGCGGCGCACGGACGGCACGCCGTGGGCGCCCGCGAAGTGACGTCGGTCGTGGGGCGTTGAGCCGCGGCGCTCACTTCGCGTCGCGCACCACCCGGATCGACCGCACGTTCACCACCGCCTCGCCGGCCTTGCCCAGCGCGCGGAGCGTGGCCCGGTGCGACCCGACGGGCAGCTCGACGCGGCCGAGGTCCACCGTGCGGTACGTCTGCCAGCCGCCCGTTCCGGGGACCGTGGCCGATCGGCATTATGTGGGGCGACGCCAGCACGTACCGGTCATGCGCACCTCGAGGCGCCCGTCCTTCGGCCAGTCCCACACGTGCAGGAAGAGGATGCCGGGCTTCTGCGTCGCCCGCCCCCAGGGAAGCCGTTCGAAGGGGCTCGCCGTCGTGCCGTAGATGGCCTCTCCGTTGATGCGCATGGGAAACAAGGTAGCCGTCAGCCTCTACGCTTCCCGCCATGCACCCTGTCGCCCGGACCGTCCTCGTCGCCACCGCTCTCCTTGCCGCGCCCGCCCATGTTGCACACGCCGAGGAAGGCATGTGGCTTCCGAACGCACTTCCCGCCGCCGCGCTCAAGGCGAAGCACGGCTTCGAGGCGTCGCCCGCGCTCCTGGAACGCCTGCAGAAATCCTGCGTGCGCTTCTCGACCGGAGGTTCCGGGTCGATCGTGAGCGCCGACGGACTGGTGATGACCAATCACCATGTCGGCAGCGACATGCTCGCCAAGCTCTCCACCCCGGAGCGCGACCTACTCGCCACCGGATTCCTCGCGAAGGACCGCGGCGAGGAACTGCGCTGCCCGGACCTCGAGCTGAACGCGCTCTGGTCGATCGAGGACGTGACCGACCGCGTGGTCGCGGCCGGCAAGGACGCAAAGGACACCGCCGCCGCAGGCGAGGCGCGCCGGCGCGAGATCACGCGCATCGAGGACGAGAGCGAGAAGGCCACCGGCCTCAAGAGCCAGGTGGTCACGCTCTGGCAGGGCGGCCGGTACCACCTGTACCGCTACCGCACGTGGCGTGACGTGCGCCTCGTCTTCGCGCCCGAGACCGCGATCGCCTTCTTCGGCGGCGACGCCGACAACTTCGAGTTCCCGCGCTACGACCTCGACTGCTGCTTCTTCCGCATCTACGAGGACGGCAAGCCGATGAAGCCCGAGCACTTCCTGGCATGGGACGCCGACGGTGCGAAGGAAGGCGAGCTCGTCTTCACCTGGGGCCATCCCGGCTCGACCAACCGTCTCTACACCGCCGACCACGTGGCCTTCATGCGCGACGTCGAGGAACCGATGGGCCTGCGGCGGCTGTGGCGCAACGAGGTGAAGCTTGCGACCTTCATGGGCCGCGGCGCCGAGGAGGCTCGCATCGCGCGCGAGGACTTTTTCGGCACGCAGAACGGCCGCAAGTCATCGCAGGGCCTGCTCGATGCACTGCAGGACCCGGCGCTCGTCGCCGCCAAGCGCGCGGAGGAGGCGGCCCTCGCCAAGCGACTGGCCGGGAAGCCCGAGGCCAAGGACTACGAGGACGGACGGCGCCTGGTGCGCGAGTCGCTGGCGGCGTCGAAGCGGCTGGCGCCCGACTACCTGGCGCTCGAGCGGCGCATGCGGGGCGGGGCGCTGGCGGGCATCGCGCGCACGCTGGTGCGCATGAAGGCCGAGGACGCCAAGCCGAGCGCCGAGCGCCTGCCGGAATTCGCCGACGCGAACCGCCAGACGCTCGAGTCGCGCCTCTACTCGCCGGCCCCGATCTACCCGCAGCTCGAGATCGAGCGCATGGCGTCGATGCTCTCGGGCCTCGCCGAGGAGCGCGGCCTGGATGACCGGCTGGTGGCCAAGGTGCTTGCCGGCAAGAGTCCGCGGGCGCGCGCGACCGAACTGGTGCGTGGCACGAAGCTCGCCGACGTCGCCGCGCGCCGCGCGCCGGACCCCGCGGACCCGATGATGGCGTTCATGGCGTCGATCGATCCCGAGGCGCGCGCCGCGCGCAAGGCCTGGGAGGACGAGGTCGATGCCCCGCAGGAACTCGGCTACGGCAAGATCGCGGCGGCCCGCTTCGCGGCCTTCGGCGATTCGGTCTACCCCGACGCGACCTTCACGCTGCGCATGAGCTACGGCACCGTCAAGGGCTGGACCGCCGCAGACGGCACCGAGGTGCCCGCCTTCACCACCATCGCGGGCACCTTCGACCGCGCGAAGGCCCGCGCCGGCGATCCGGCCTTCGAGCTGCCGGCCTCGTGGCTTGCCGCGAAGGAACGCCTCGACGGCACGGTGCCCTTCAACTTCGTATCGACCAATGACATCATCGGCGGCAACTCCGGCTCGCCGATCGTCGACGTCGACGGCGAGGTGGTCGGCCTGATCTTCGACGGCAACCTCGACAGCCTCGCGGGCGTCGTGGTCTACGACATGGCGCGCACCCGCGCGACGTCGGTCGATGCGCGCGCCATCGTCGAGTCGATGCGAAAGGTCTACGGCGCGACGGCGCTTGCGGAAGAACTCACGGCGCTCGGCACGGGGAAGTGACCCCCGCTTCCGCCGACCGCACCAGCCCGCGCAGCATGCCGCTGAACACGATGCCGTGGAGCGGCAGCACGGCATACCAGTAGGCGATGCCGAGCAGGCCGTGCGGGCGGAAGCGGGCGGTCATGACCAGGGTCGTGCCCGGTGCACCCGATGAACGCGGGCCCAGGTTGAACCGGAGGGTCGCCACGCCCGGCAGCTTCATCTCCGCGCGCAGCTCGAGGTGGTTCGGGGCGTCGATGGCGGTGACGCGCCAGAAGTCGAGCGCGTCGCCAAGTCGCAGCGCACCCTCGCTGCGGCGGCCGCGGCGCAGGCCCGGTCCTCCCGCAAGCCGGTCCATCGCCCCGCGCACCCGCCACAGCCAGTCGGCGGCGTAGTAGCCCGTGCGCCCGCCCAGCGAGCAGACGGACGCCCAGACGGCGTCGCGCGAGGCGTGCGTCTGCGTCTCGCGGCGGTCGGTGAAGACGGTGCCACCCGCCCACACGGGGTCTCCCGGCAGCACGCCCGCGTCGCTCCAGGCGGTCTCCACGTCGCCCGAGCTTGCCTTCGCGAGCGCGGCATCCATCGCCTCGCGGATGGTCAGGCAGCGGTGCGGCATCAGCGCGTGGGTCTCCTCGCTCCGGCAGACGACGCGGTTTCGCAGCCCTTCCGCAAGCGGCCGGGCGATGCTCGCGTGGAGCGGCGTCACCACGTGGATCCAGAGGGAGCTGAGCCGGGGTGTCAGGGCGGGAACCGGGATCACCACGCGCCGCCGCAGGTGGAGCGCGGCCGCCATGTCGCGCATGATGTCGGCGTAGGACTTGACCTCGGGACCGCCGATGTCGAGCGTCCTGCCGGCCGTCACCGGCGTCTCGAGTGCCGTGATCAGGTAGTGCAGCACGTCGCGCACGGCGATCGGCTGCGATTCGGTGCTCACCCATCGCGGCGTGATCATGATCGGCAGGCGTTCCACCAGGTAGCGCAGGATCTCGAAGGATGCCGACCCGGACCCGATGATCATGGCCGCACGCAGCACCGTGACGGGAACGCCGGCGGCACGCAGTGCCTCCTCGACCTCGCGCCGCGAGGCCAGGTGCTGGCTCAGCCCTTCGCCCGTCTCGCCGAGGCCGCCGAGGTAGATGATGCGGCCGATGTCCGCGTCCTTGGCTGCGCGGCCGAACGCCTCGGCCAGCGCGCGGTCACGCGTGCGGTAATCGGGCGTCGATGCCTCCATCGAATGCACCAGGTAATAGGCCGCGTTGCACCCCCGCATCGCGCGCGCGAGCGCCGCCGGGTCGCCGGCATCGCCGGTCACGATCTCCACGTTCGGGCCCTGGGCCCATGGGCGCGCACGCAGCTTCGCCTCGCTGCGCACCAGGCATCGGATGCGGTACCCGCGCTCGACGAGCCGTGGCGCCAGGCGGCCGCCGATATAGCCCGTGGAGCCCGTGACGAGGATGACGGGGGATGCGGGTGGGGGTTCCATGGTGGCTGGGCCTTGCGGGACCGGGCGCCAAGGGTAGGGGGACGGCGGGATGCCCGGACGCAATAGACTGGGAGTGGCGTCGTTCAGCGTCTGGGAGCCCCTCCATGCGAATCCACGGTCTCATCCTCGCCGCCGCCTGCTCGGCCAGTGCGTCCGCCCAGTGGACCACGCCGCCCGTCAGCGGCCCGGGCCTCGTCTACCGCACGTTCTTCAGCCCGACCGCGCAGGCCACGGTCAGCTACCACGTGTCGCTCCCCGCCACGTACGACACGAACCCGACCGCGCGCTTCCCGGTCATCTACTGGCTGCACGGCTCGGGTACCCCGACGACCAACATCGCCACGCTCAACAACTGGTTCCGCAACGCCTCCGCGCAGGGAGTCATCCCGCCCGTCATCGTGGTGTTCCCGAACGGGATGGGCGCCAGCATGTGGTGCGACTCGAAGGACGGCACCGTGCCCATGGAGTCGGTGGTGATCGATGACCTGATCCCAAACGTCGACGCGACGCTCCGCACGATCGCCGCGCGCCGCGGCCGCGTGCTCGAGGGATTCAGCATGGGCGGTGCCGGCTCCGGCCGGCTTGGGCTGCGCCGGCCGGATCTCTTCGCGGGCATCTCTCTGCTCGGCGCGGGCCCGATGCAGCTTGACTTCATGGACGCACCGAAGGGAACGGACGTCCCGCCGAGCCAGCGCGCCGCGCTCTATGAGATGGTGTGGGGCAGCGATCCCGCCTACTACCTCGCGCAGCATCCATGGACGATCGCCGCGCAGCGTGCATCCGTGCACCAGGCCCTCTGCACCGAGATCCGCATCGGGGTCGGAGCGCAGGACCCGGCGATGCCCTCGAACGTCGAGTTCCACGGACACCTGGTGTCCCTCGGCGTGCCCCACGAACTCACGGTCGTCCCCGGCGTCGGACACTCGCTCCCGGGAACGCTGCAGGCC